>JACREQ010000029.1 GCA_016218155.1 Bacteroidia bacterium | reverse complement strand
TATTATGCCATCAATTTTAGAATCTTTTATTAATGGCAAAGCTGCTCCAACACCCATTCTAACTGCTTTTCCCATTCTCCTTAAAATATTTAATGGAATGTTTTCGTATTTAGGTTCAACAACAGACAGAATATTATTTACGGAAATATTTAATTTTTCTAAATCAACATCAGAGTATGTTTGCTGTGGTGATATGCATGTTGATTTATGAATATACATAATAAAATTATTTTTTAGAAAAAATAAGTGAACTGCAATTACCACCAAAACCAAAGGAGTTAGTCATAATATTGTCAAATGAATGCTTTTTGTATTCCAATTGTGGCGTTAAACCTGTGCTTTCAATGGGTGTGCTGAAATTGAGGCTTGGATAAATTTCCTGATTGTATAATGCCATTATACTAAAAACAGATTCAATTGCAGCAGCAGCACCTAAACAATGTCCGATTTTAGACTTTGTTGAGGCAAATGGTGGTACTGTTTCAAAAATTCTAAGCAATGCTTTACTTTCAACTTCGTCGTTATTTTCAGTACCTGTTCCGTGTGTGTTTACATAACCAATTTGTGAAGGAGAAAGATTGGCTGTTGTTAAAGCTCCTTTCATTGCTAAAAATGGTCCATCACCATTATCCGATAAAGATGAGGGATGAAAAGCATCATTGGAGTTATAATACCCGGAAAGCACAGCATAAATATTTTTATTTAAAGCATCGGATTCTTTTTCCATAACAACAAACCCTGAGCCTTCGCCAAGATTTAGCCCATTTCTATCTTTGTCAAATGGTTTACAGCTTTGAGGAGCTAAAATTCCCAATGAATTAAAACCGTTAATAGTGAATTTAGCAAGACTGTCAACACCGCCAACTATTGCACGTTTTGCGTAACCGTTGTTAATTAATCGTGCAGCAAACATTATGGCGTTGGCAGAGGAGGAGCAGGCGGTATTAATTGTATTGCAAACACCTTTGATTCCAAGTATGTTTTGTAAAAATAAAGTGGTTGATCCGCAATCATAAGAAGCTACAAATTCTGATGCATTCTCTTTAGAATTTGCATCCTGAAATAATTCATCAGTAAGACACATTCCGCCAACTGTATTTGCAACAATTAATGCTGTGTCGTAAGATGCAATTTGTGATTTTTCTAATTTGCTATTGTAAACAGCTTCATTTAATGCATGTAATGCAAGTAATGAGGTTCGTGTAACTCCTTTGAGGTTAATGTTTAAACGACTTTTTAATTGTTCGTTTTCAATCTTTATTTCTCCGAATTTTAGCAAGTCGGAATAAACAGTTTTAAATAATTGAAGTGAAGATAAGCCACATTTTGCTTTTACAAGAGCATTATGATTGGCTTCAACCGAATCGCCAAGTGCACTAATAACACCAAATCCTGTTATTACAATCCGGCTCATTAATAAAAATTATTTTGTACGGTGTTCCTGAATATAATCTAACATTGAATTAATGTCAGTTAAAACTTTTCTGCCGTCTTTAGGGTCCTGAATTTTTATTCCATATTCTCTTTCGAGCAAAACAATTAATTCAATAGAGTCAATCGAATCTAAGCCTAATCCATCACCAAAAAGTGGTTGATCGTCTTTAATGTCATCAGGAGTCATTTCAAGTAAGTTTAAGTACTTAATGATATGATTCTTTAACTGAAGTTTTAATTCTTCTCTTTCCATTATATCAAATTTTTTCTTTTTAAACCAATAAAAGCTATTATCTGAAAAACTACGATACTTGAAAGCAAAGGTAAAATATTTATTATTATATCATTTATTTTCTTGCTTTCTAAAAATAATGCATAGTATGACTGTAAACTCCAGTAAAATGGAGAACATTTTATTATAAACTGAAACGAATGTGGCATTGCAAAAGAGGGGACAAATACACCGCCAATGGCAGCAAGAATTACAATAGACACTGCTCCGAATCCACTCGATTGTTCCTGAGTTTCGGCAAATACTCCAATGCACAAAGCATAGCTTATGGCTGTCATTCCGCAGATTGTTGAAACCAGAAAAACTCCGAATATGTTTGACGGCATATTTAACGGAGGAAGATTTATCAGAGGAAAAACCCACACACCAATTGAAAAAATAAGCATTACTAAAACTAAAACAACTAATAAATAAATTATTTGTTTTGAGATTAAGCTGGCTAAATAACTTGTTGGTAATACTTTTAAACGAATAAAACTACCGCTTAATTTTTCTTTAACTATGTTACCTCCCAATGAAATAACCATAAAAAACATTGCAAAAACTGTCCATGCAGGAATATTATGCTGTGTTGCATTCGGAATAACATTATTATTGTCGTAGCCTGAAATTTTCTCTTTTATTGAAAGACCTTTTTGCATCATTTCACTTTCAAATTCAGCAGGTATTTCTTTGCCGTTTATTGAAAAGAATAATGATCTCACCATTAATTTATTCTCGGTAAATAGCAGCAAGCTTTGTAACGCACTTCTTATAGAATATCTATAACTTTCCTGAAGCACAGGGTTAAAAATTATTTCAAGAGAATCGCCTTTAATTATTGTGTTATTTATGGTTGAGTCTGTTTTTAATCCAAATTCTGTTAGTGCTTTTTTTGTCGAATTGTCTATTTTATTATTCAGATTAGTAGAATAGTTTTCTGGAATAATTAACGAAACCATTGCATCAACTTTTTTCATTTCAGTATTAATGTTACATTCATTAACAGTATTACTAATACTGATAATTTTAAACATATGTGTTTTTTGCAACGATTCAATTATCTCATTAGCTGTTTTCCCATTATCCTTATTGCACAAAATAAGAGTAATTTTTTTGTCGTTTAGTAGTTCAAATGTATTATTTTGTATACTTGTTATAACAACAACCAGAGCAATTGGCATAATAAACATAAGAGAGATCCCAACTCTGTCACGAATCAGCAAGCGAAATTCTTTTAATATTGATGCCCAGAATTTAAACATTAGTCTCTGTATGCTTTTCCTGTTAATTTTAAAAATAATCCTTCCAGATTTAAAACGTTATGTTCTTTAATAAGAATATCAAGACTGTTGTTAGCAATAATTTTTCCTTCATCAATTAACGCAATTCTATCACACAAGTCTTCAGCTTCATTAAGCAAATGTGAAGTATAAATTAAGGTTGTACCCTCAGAATTTAATTTTTTAAGATAATTTATAATAGCATGTCGTGTTTGTACATCTACTCCAACAGTTGGCTCGTCAAGAAATAATATTCTTGGTTTGTGAATTACTCCGATAGCAAGATTTACTCTGCGTTTCATTCCCCCTGAGAATTTTTTAACAGCAATTTTTCTGAAGTCTTTTAAACCAAGTATCTCAAGAAGCTCTTCAGTTTTAAGTTTAATTTCTTTTTTTTCTAATCCTGACCAGGCTCCAAAGAATTCTAAATTATCAATAATAGAAAGTTCTTCATAGAAGGCAAAATCCTGTGGAACAAATCCGAATAACCTTTTTACACCATTTTTGCGTTTTATTTTTCTTCCAAAAATATTTACACTGCCGGTTGTGTTTTGTAAAAGACCAGTCATTAAATAAAGTAATGTTGTTTTTCCTGCACCATTTGGTCCGAACAAGCCAAATCTTTCACCTTCGTTTATTGTTAAATTAATATCTGATAAGCATAAAGATGTTTGTCCTTTATAGCTGAAATCTAGATTATTAATTTGAACTGCTAACATATAATTTTATCGCCAGTTTATTTTTGATAAAGCAACAAAAGCTTTTTTTTCTATTTCCGCAACTTCCATTAAATAATTTCCCATATCGTTAAAATCCTGTTGAGACGTTATTCGACCTTTAAAAATACCAGCAGCCTGAACTGCAGATGAGCGCCATAAGTCACCCGCTTTTGTAAATTGTTCTGAGATTTTTAATAGTTCATCTTTTGGGTGAAATTGATATGCCTGTTGAAGAAAGGCAGCATAAATAAAACGAAAACCACCACCACCTGTTCCAATTTCTTCCTGCATTCTGACAAGTTGAGCTAAATATATTCCTGCTGTTTTAACTCCGAGTTTATCTCTCCATTTTGTTATTTTCCTTGCTGTATATTTAATTCCGCTGACTCCTGCTATTCCGCCGGGAATGTGTAACATGTCGCGAACATTTCTTTTAATTCCCTTTGTTATTGCAAATCTTATCTGATCATCTGTTACTTCTGTTTTTATTTTTGGATAATACAATTGTCCTTTTGGTGCGAGTGCGCCTTTAGCAAAACGAACCCTTTGTAATTCGTATGTACTAAGAGTTGTAGTATTATCCATTACCGGATCACTAATTAAATAATTGTCATCTTCTTTACCAAAAACAACTATGTTATGAGCGTTAAAATGGAATCGATATTCTTTAGGGAAGTATGTTAGGAAATAAACTCCAACCTGACATCCAACCGGCTGACCTGATTTTAAACAATCATCCAAAAAAACTTGAGCTTCTTCTGTAGATTTAAATTTTCTTCTTGTTACATCAATGGCTAAAGATTTGCATGTGCGTTTAAAAATTAATCCTGGCATTGTTCTGTAAGAAAATGCAGGTCCATTGTTGACTTTTAGGAGAGGTATATAAATAAAGAATAAACCAGATCCGATTCCAAAGGCTAGAGGTTCTGTAATTTTTTTTAAACCTTCGTGTCGTAACAAATTAGAAGTTACGCCATTTTCGCAGTGTGCAGATTGTATGTGCTCAAAGTTAATCTGCATTCAGACTTGGGTTTTTAAGTTCATTAATATTTACTTCAAAAAGCTGTGCGTATTTCTGCAATTTACTTTCTGGCAATTTGTTAAATGTTGTTGGTTTTAAATGTCGTTTTACCTGCCACTTCCAGAATCCGGTATAAGATGAAACAAGAGTTAAATCCATTAACTTTTTTTCCATATAGAAAAGTATCGGGCTTGCTTCTTTATTTTTTACAGCTTCAAACGCTTCTTTTAACCTTGTTTCAATATCTTTCCATGCAACATCAAGAGCTGTAGCTTTTACTTCCCATCCTCTGCTTTGTGTTGTGGTATACTTTCCTGATTCATCAGTTACATAGCATACTTCTGTAGTAAATTTATCTAAATGGCTGGGATCTTGTGGTAAGTCTTTTTTCTCCATTTAACAAACTGTCAATAAACCATACATGTATGAAAATCTTGCACTCTCAGGAACAGTTAAAAATATTTTATTCCCTTTTACCAGTTTACCACTATTGAAAAGTTCCTCAATCATTAAATAAATTGAGCCAGCTCCAACATTTCCAACATACGAAAGATTGGTAAACCATTTTTCTTGTGGTATGTGCATGCCATTCATGTCAAGCATTTCAGCCATTTTAGATCTGAAAAATTCACTGGACATATGAGGCAAGAAATAGTCTATATCTTCTGGTTTAAGATTATTCTTTTCGAATAATGATTTAATTTTGTCAAAACCAAAAGAAACAATTTTATTGCTTAGTAATTTTACATCTTGTTTTATACTAAGAATAGAATTGTCAATTAATTCGCTACTGGAATAATCCATATAGCTTTTTAAAGTTCCGTCTTCATTTTTTTCAGCAGCCATATACATACAAGGCTCAGCAAGATGAGCATATGAAACTCCGTCTAAAAATTCAATTTTAAGGCTTAATCCGGTTTCATTTTTCTTATTTGTAAGCTGAACTGCAGCCGCACCATCAGATAACATCCAGCGCAAAAAATCTTTGTCAAATGTTATGTATGGGTTTTTTTCAGCTTCTATTAATTTTTGTGTTTCTTCTTCAAAAACGTCAGAACGAAGTATTCTTGATAATCTTTCGGAACCTGTAGCAACAGCATTTGTAGCTTCTCCTAATTTTACCGACATCCATGCATATTTTAATGCATGCATTCCTGAGCAACAAACTCCAGAAGGAGAAACAACTTCAATTGCGCTGCATTCGGGTAACCAACCGTGAACCATTACTCCGTGTGATGGCATCATCTGGTCTGGTGTTGATGTTCCGCATGAAATAAGATCTATTTTTTTTAATTCTTCTACTTTGTTATCGAATAAGCTTCGAATTGCCAAAGCAGTCATTTGTGAGTTTGTATGCGTAAGAACTCCATTTTTATCAATTGCATAATATCTGCGTTTTATACCATTATTTCGCAAAACAATGCATTTTGATTTTGATACTTTTTTATTTATTAAACCTAAATAATCTTCCATTTCGTCATTTGAAACAGGATTATTTGGCAGAAACTTGGACGCTTTGTTTATGTAGACTTCGTTGATCATACTAAAATTTAATAATTTACAGAAAGATAATGAGCTTTTTGTTTTTTAATTTTATTTAAAAGAAATGGTTTGAAAAATAATATATAAATTAATAATAAAAAAGGTGATAAAACAAATAATACTATTATTAAATAATACTTAAAAAGATTTATCCAGAGTTTACGGTTCTTTTTCTTAAGAATTGCTTTAGCCCATATTTCGAACATCATATGTCCGCGAGACTCAATAAACAGTAAATCAGAGTGTATTTCAACAGCTTTTGTCCTGATAAGTTCTTTTTGCAACTTTTCAAGATTGTTATTTGAAAAATATTCTAAAACTAAAAATCCAATGGCTTTTGCCGATTCGATGTCTTTTTCTGAAATTCCGGGTTTTGGAAAAAATCCTAACCACTTATCCATTTTGCCTGTAAACATCCAGTATTGAACAGTAATAGCACTAACTAGATTTTGATGCCTGTCTCGTAAAACAATATTCCCCACCAGTTTTGCACCAGCAGATTTTAAAAGTATTTTTATCTCATCCTGAGACATTACCCACATATTTCTCGAGCCAATTAAAGTAATAACAGGGGTATTGTTAAGTCTTTTTTTGAATTCGTAATTATGAAGAATTGAAGTTGCCGGAATACTTGGTGATAAATACCATGGCTGGTATGCAAATACAATTAAATCATAAGATTCTCTTTTAAAATTTGGTTCTTGTAATTTAACAGGAATACCTGCAACACTTTCCGGCATTGCATCAAAAAATTGTTTGCTGGTCCACGGAAATGGAAAATCAGTGATGGGTTTTATTTCATAAAATTCAACATTATTTCCACTTTCAATAAATGGCAATGAAAAATTATCGACAATCTTTTTTAATTGACCAGACTGAGAATAATATACTATTAAAATATTTTTACACATTATTATTTACAGGTCGCTTACTTTTAATGCTTTGGATGTTTTACTGTAATCTGTTACAGCTAATTTTAGTTCATTTGTAAAATTACTATAAGATTGTCTGATAATAACTACGTCTTCATCAATTTTGCTGTTATATTGTAATATTGCAGGACAATTTTCCTGAATGGCTAATCTTAGGAAACGGTATTCGGCATTTTGTTTTTCTTTGGATATGGCTGCTTCTAAAAGTTTTCTGCCTTCCAAAAATAAACTTAATTTATTACTTATTGCACTAACAAGTCCGGCTTTTCTCATTAACAATGCACCAATATATGCTTTTTTCTCTGCAATTTGTGAAGCCGAAATCTGGCTAATTTGTTTATTTATTTTAACAGTATCAATAGATGAAAAGGCAGAATAGTAATCGGATTTATAATTTGTCGGATTATTATTTTTAATTTCATAATTATTGAAATTAAACAAAAGAAAATATATAATTGTGCAGAAATACATTAAAATATTTTAACTATTGCAAAAATAAGAATTAATGAAGAGAAAAACTCAGCTTAAAAACTGTTTTTAACAGGGTTGGCGTAAAGTTTTAAAAATAAGTTGCTTATGTCGTTAGCGTTACCTTCAATACATTTTAAGTTTCTGTCCTGATAAGTCAAAAATGTACTTTTTTCTGATTCGGTATATTTATCTTTGAATAATTGTGTGCCTTCTAATAAGTCGTAAGCAATATAGTTATTGGGCCATAATTTAAAATTTGCTGCTACTTCTTTATCGATATATTGTCCCATATCTTTAAAAAATTCAGCATTTGACTCATTCGAAAAACTATCAATGGCTTCTGAGGATAATGGTTTACCAAAAGCTAAGTGAATTCTTCCTTTGCTTTGTTTAATTCCTTTAATTACACTAACAGTATCTTCACCTGGTTTCTTTTCATATTTTTCGTTTTGTGAAGAATAATAAAGTTCTTTTACTTTTTCGGCATCACATGTTTCATATTCATATGACATTGAAATAGGAACAACATTTAGTTCTTTTACATTTTCCTGAACTGATTTTTCTCCACTTAAATTCAACATTTTAAGCAAAGCAATTTCAGTTTTGTCATTGCCGTCTTTTGTACGTCCGTTTCTTTGTGCAATCCAAACTGAGACTTTTTTCTGTAAAAGCACATATCTGATGTAAGATGAAAGTACAGAAGAATTCTTTAATATATCTCTTGGATTTCCACCACGTTTAACAATGAACATTTTGTTAGCTCTGCCAAGTTCTGATATTAATGGAACGTCCATCAGGTTGCTTCCAAATGCAATTTCAGTAGTTGGAAAATTATGTTCGAAAAGAATTTTTTGCAAAATAGCAGAATCAAGAATAATATCTCTATGATTAGAAATAAATAGGTAAGATGTTGTTGGAGAAAGATTTTCGATTCCACTACATGATAAGCCGTTTGAGGTAATATCTAAAATTACTTTAATTACTTTGAGCATGAATGAAGTCTGAAAATCGTTTGAAGTATGTGTGTTGCTAAGTAATTTGAAAATGTCCTGATGACTGCTTTTTGGAAAATATAAATCTAATACCTGAGTAAAAAATGGATTTGTAATCAAGCCGTTCAATACAGCATTTATTTCACTGTCATGAAACGGTCTTATTTCCTCAAAATCCTCTAGATACATATAAATTGTAACTGTTGTAAGAGCGCAAAGATAGAAAATAGAATGATAATTTGTAAATACATTATTACTAAAAGCTAATATTCAATTTTCATGACGTTATAAGTTTAAGATAATCAATGTGAAGTAATTTGTAAAGGAAACCTGGTATTGCAAAAAGTTGATATTTGGCATTTATTTCTATTTCTATTATTTTTGCACTGTCAAATTTCCTCTCACCATAAAGGATGTTTGAATTATAAAGAATGAGGCAAGAGAACAGGCTCTGTGAACCTCTGGCAACCGTCCAGCAATGGAAAAGGTGCCAAAACCTGCCCTAAGGGAATAATAATTTAAACGGTAAAAAAATGAAAAAACACGTGCAAGAAATTATTAAAGAACGAATACTCGTGCTTGATGGAGCTATGGGTACTATGATTCAGCGCTATAAGCTGACAGAAGAAGATTATCGCGGACAAAGATTTCAAAATCATTCATCTTCTTTAAAGGGGAATAATGATTTGTTGGTATTAACTAAACCAGCAGTTATTCAGGAAATTCATGAAAAATACCTTGAAGCAGGAGCTGATATTATTGAAACAAATACTTTTAATGCTCAAAGAGTTTCTCTTTCAGACTATAAAATGGAAAGTCTGGCTTATGAAATAAATTTTGAAGCCGCAAAAATTGCAAAAAACGCAACAGCAAAATATAATTTACCAGATAAACCCAGATTTGTTGCAGGTTCAATAGGACCGACAAATAAAACAGCTTCACTTTCACCTGATGTAAATAATCCTGCTGCCAGAAATGTTACATATGATGAATTAGTTATAGCATATTCAGAACAAATTAACGGATTGATTGATGGTGGTGTAGATTTAATTCTTATTGAAACAATTTTTGATACTCTTAATGCTAAAGCTGCGCTTTATGCAACCGAAGAAGTTTTCAGAGAAAAAAATATTCGTTTGCCGATTATGATTTCTGTAACTATTACAGATAATGCAGGGCGAACACTTTCAGGTCAAACACTTGAGGCATTTATTATTTCTATGTCTCACGCAAACTTGTTTTCTATCGGACTAAATTGTGCTTTTGGTGCAAAACAGATAGAACCTTATTTAGAAGAGCTTTCTCAGAAAGCATCATGTTATGTTAGTGTTTACCCAAATGCAGGATTACCAAATCAGTTTGGCGAATATGACGAGAGTGCTGCAGAAATGGCAAAAACTATAACAACTTTTGCAAAAAAAGGACTTTTAAATATTGTTGGAGGTTGTTGTGGAACTACTCCTCAGCATATAAATGCAATTGCAAATGCAGTTAAAGAATATTCACCACGTATTGTCCCTGTATTTGAACCATTAACTAAATTAAGTGGACTGGAAGCTTTAACAATTCGCAAAGAATCAAATTTTATAAATATTGGTGAACGCACAAATGTATCCGGTTCAATGAAATTTGCAAAGTTGATTCGTGAACATAAATATGAAGACGCATTATTAGTAGCGCGTCAACAAATTGAAAATGGAGCACAAGTGTTTGATGTTAGTTTAGACGATGGAATGATTGATGCAGAAACAGAAATGCCATTATTTTTGCGTTGGGTAAGCTCTGATCCTGATGTTGCAAAAGCTCCGATAATGATTGATTCTTCAAAATGGACTGTATTAGAAAATAGTTTAAAATCTGTGCAGGGTAAGGTTATTGTAAATTCAATAAGTTTAAAAGAAGGAGAGGAAGCATTTCTGGAAAGAGCCGCAAAGATTCGTCAATACGGTGCTTCTGCAATTGTTATGGCTTTTGATGAAGAAGGGCAAGCTACAACTTATCAAAGAAAAATTGATGTTTGCAAACGTGCATACGAATTACTTGTTAATAAAATTAATTTTCCACCAGAGGATATTATTTTTGATGCTAATATTTTAACAATAGGTACAGGATTAGCTGAACATAACAATTTTGCTATTGAATTTCTTGATGCAATAAAGTGGATAAAAGAAAATTTACCTTATGCCAAGACAAGTGGGGGAATTAGCAATCTTTCATTTGCATTCAGAGGAAATGAAGCAATAAGACAAGTTCTACATTCGGTGTTTTTATATCATGCAATAAAGGCAGGTTTGGATATGGGAATTGTTAATGCCGGTGCGCTTCCTGTATATGATCAGATTGATGAAAAAATAAAAAACTTAGCTGAGGATTTAATTTTTAATCGCAGAGACGATTCTACTGAGCGTATATTAGAGGCTGCTTTAAATCTTAAATCGGAACTTATTTCTGATACATCTGTAAATGAGTGGAGAACTCTTTCAGTTGAAGAAAGGCTTGCCCATGCTCTTATAAAAGGAATTGCCGATTTTATTGATGAGGATATTGAAGAAATGCTAAAAATTCTTTCGAAGCCTATTGATATTATTGAAGGTCCGTTAATGAACGGAATGAGTAAGGTTGGTGAACTATTTGGGTCCGGTCAGATGTTTTTGCCACAGGTAATGAAAAGTGCCCGTGTTATGAAAAAAGCTGTTGCCTTATTGCAACCTTTGTTAGAACAACAAAGTTTATCTGCAAGCAGTTCAAAAGCCGGGAAAATATTAATAGCAACAGTTAAAGGTGATGTGCATGACATTGGGAAGAATATTGCAGGAATTATTTTGGCTTGTAACAATTATGAAATAATTGATTTGGGAATTATGGTTCCTCGGGAAACAATACTTAATGAAGCCGAAAGATTAAATGTAGATATGGTTGGATTAAGCGGATTAATAACTCCTTCATTAGATGAAATGATTTATGTTGCAAAAGGGATGGAAGAAAGAGGAATGAAAATTCCGCTTTTGATTGGTGGCGCAACAACGTCCAAAATACATACTGCAGTTAAAATTGCAGAAGCATATTCGGGTGCAGTAGTTCATGTGAAGGATGCTTCATTAAGTGCAGGAATAGTTTCTGATTTACTAAGTACTGAAAGAAAAGAAGATTATTTAAGAAAACTTTATTCTGAATATGAAGAGTTAAAAACAAATCACTTAAAGAGGCAAGAAAATAAAAAAGAAATATCAGAACAGGAAGCATTGGATAATAAATTCAGGTATGATGTTACAAAGGCAGATATTGTAAAGCCATCGTTTTTAGGAGTAAAAGTTATTAAAAACATATCCATTAAAGAGTTGATTCCTTTAATCAGCTGGGCTTATTTTTTCCACCAATGGCAGTTAAAAGGTGCATATCCTGCTTTGCTTAATGATACAGAAAAAGGGAAAGAAGCAAAAAAATTACTAAAAGATGCAGAAACCTTTTTAAATAAAATTGCTGATGAGGGTTTATTAAGTGCAGATGCTGTTTTGGGATTTTTTCCTGCTTATTCTGAATGTAACAATGTTTACTTTAATTCTTCTGACAAGATTCATGAAATTGAATTTCCTCGTAACAAAGAACCAAAAGATGATAGTCAACCAAATCTTTGTCTTTCAGATTATATTGCACCAAAAGAATTAAATGTAACAGATTATATAGGAATGTTTGTCACTACAGCAGGGATGGGTGCTGATAAAATTGAGAAACAATATAAAGAAGCAGGTGATGAATATTCTGCACTCATGATTAGAATACTTGCTGATAGGTTAGCTGAGGCACTTGCCGAATATCTTCACGAAAAAGTTAGAAAAGAATTATGGGCATATTCTCCAAATGAAAATGTAAATATTGAAGAAATGCTCAAGGAAAAATATCGCGGAATAAGACCAGCACCAGGATATCCAAGTTGTCCGGATCATAAATTAAAGGAAGTAATATTTAATGAGTTAAATGTTACAGAGAATATAGGTGCTTTTCTTACTGAAAGTTATTCCATGTTTCCTACTGCTACGGTTTCCGGGTTTTATTTTGCTCATCCAGAAGCAAGATATTTTGGAACTTAAATATATATTTATATATTTGTATTATAACCAAAAATCAATATTATGAAAAATCTTACAAAATCAATGTTTTCATTAAGCCTAATAGCTTTATTTTTTGTTGCAGTTTCATGCGGCGGTGGTAAAGGTGATACAAAAGACGGTGCAGTAGTTCTTTCAGATAAAGGAAAATTGCTTACATCCATTAATTGGAAACTTGATCCAAATGCTACTTTAAAGGGTACTACAGATGTAATTAAGGATACAACAAGCATTACTGCTGATATTCAATTACAGGGTGATGTAAAGAAAATGGCTGATTTTTTAAGCGAAACAGTTGTGTTTGGTATTGATCAGACTGACCCTACAAAATTATCCTATTCAAGAACAATTGGAGAAGGTTTTTTATCTTCATCAGTACTTGGTTTTTGGAATTTTAACGAAGATGAATCTTCTATTATTATGAGAGAGTGGGATAACCAGTTAGGAAAAGAAAAAGCACCTGTAACATATAAAATTGTAGAATTATCAGCTGAGAAATTAGTTATTCAAAAAGAAGGCGATGCTTCACCAAATATTTATTTTCCAAAAAAATAAATTCATGTGAAAATAATTAAAGAGGAAGAATTATTTAATTCTTCCTCTTTTTTGTTAAATTTGGTTTAAAATTTAGTGAATATGAAAACATTAATTGCTTTTGTTGTTTTATTAATATGTTCAGTTAATCTTTTTGGACAGTCTAAAGCAAAAATTGGAATGAGCATGGATGAAGTGCAAAAGTTATATCCTAAAACTGAATCCGGGTCATACCAAAATACTATTACGCTTTCATTCATGGATACACTTTACGGTATTTCTGGTGAATGGGGCTACCGTTTTGAAAACAATAAATTAAACTGGATGCATTTTGATAAATACATTAATGAAATTAATCAGGCAAATTTTGACCTTTGTTTAAAAGCTACAAAGCAAATAATAAAAGATTATTCAAAAGTGTTTAATTCACCTGATACTTTAATTACAGGCACAACTTCTTTTGTTGATCCCTACAAAAAGCATCATTATGGATATGATGTTATGGAAGCCAGATGGAATAATTATAACGGAATGAAAATTAAAGTAGAATTTACTTTTTTTGGAGGAAAAGGAGATTATCAGTTTATTGTTATAATAAATTACTTTGATAAGGATTATCCTTATTTTGATTAAAATAAAGTATTATTTAATTACTTAGAAACAGCAAAGTTATTTTTCAGATTTTGGTATTCAATTAAATCACATTTTAAACTACCAACAATTAAATCGAATTGAATTCTTACGGGTAGAAAATTTTTATCGTTAGAAATCCATATTGTAACGTCATTCTCAGTATCAAAAATTCTTCCGGGTTCAACAACAGGGCAAAATTTTAAACAATTAATTTTTCCCATTTTTGTTTTTATAGTTTCTGTTCCTTTATAGCGAATCTCTAAAGTAAAAATACCATCATCAAAATAAGTGTCAATTTTTAATATGTCGCCTTGTTTTAAATCGCTAAACATAGCCCGACGTGCATAATAAAATGCAGAAAGAATATCTACTGTGTTTTCGGGAACTTTTACTTTCCCCTTTCTTTTTGTAATAACAAAATTTTCTTTACGATTAAAAAGAACTTCGTCGTAATATTTATATGTATCTTCTGTGATATCTCTAATAGCTTTTACAGGTAGACCATTATTTGCATCAATAAAAGTTTCATATACGTCTCGAACTTTAAAAAGCTTGTCGGTTACACCTACAGATTTTCCGATTGCTTTAGCGTGATGAATTTTTTTTCCGCTAACTTCGAGTTCTTCCATTGCAAGACTGGCAACACCTCCATCAATAAAACCAAAATGAACAAGATATTTTAATTGTTCACCTGATTTATAGGCAGTATTTGGTATTTCTTCGTTTTTTACTTGTGCATTGAGAAAAGCGGGAACGAAAAAAATTATAATAAATAATACTCTTTTTAACATATCCACAATTTTTAGCGGTTAAATTTTCAAATCGCATGCCGTAAATATACCAATTTTATTTAATTTATGAAGTAGGTGTAGTTAATTGGTGGTTAATGGCAGATAATTAAATTGTTGTAAGAATGATGGTGTTGTTAATTAAGACTAGAAAAATTTCTTGGTCGATTTTATTGCAACAAAATCTTTAAGATAAAAAGGTTCAAAATATGCAGTGTCGGCAAACTGATTTTTATTATAAAGTTCATTAGCTAATAATGCAACTGCTTGTGCAGAAGGTTCTATGTTTCCTGTAAAGGTGGCATTTGGCGAAGTAATAATATTTTTACATTTTTCAACTCCTGAGCCAAAGAAAATAATATTTTTTTCTTTCAATTCATCTTGAAAGCTGTATTCGTCAATAATCATTGCAGAAACAGGTTTAATCTCTTCAAGAGTTGTTGTATATAGTGCAGTATAAACTTCCATTCTTCTTGCATCTAACAATGGGCAGAGAAGTGTTTTGGAAAATTTTTTTGTTTCAGGATATAAAAGCAAATACTGTTGAGTCAAAGCCTTTAAAGTATCAACAGTAATAGTCGGAAGATTTAAACCATAGCAAAGTCCCTTAACTACAGAAACTCCAATTCTTAATCCGGTATAAGAACCAGGACCTATGCTTACAGCAATTGCATTTAATGATGTAATTTCAAAATTATTTTCTGCAAGCAAATCATTTATCATTACTGTTAATAAGCGTGAATGTGCATTTTGTTCGCTATTTTCTTTGGAGCAAATTATTTTATTGTCCGACCACAATGCAATTGAACAATTAGTAGTTGAAGTTTCTATAGCTAAAATATTTGGCATAGTTCTAATCAAATCTTTTTATTGATTCGATGTTAAGTTATTTGTCTCCTGAGAAAAGCATTTCAGCTGGAACCTTTTTAACGCGATCTTTATCTTTCAGCTTTTTGCTTATTATGCTGTAAGGAGCAGAAACTACTTCATCATTTTCTTTAATACCTGATAAAATTTGTATGAAGTTATTATCCTGAATTCCGGTTTTTATTTCAACCATCTCTACTGTTCCGGATTTACTGTCAAAACGAAATACATATTCTTTAAAGTCATTGTCAGCTTTCTTTACAACATCTTCTTCATTTTCTTTTTTGGGTTTATTAAAACCTGTTTTATTTAAACTGGAATCAATTCTTGTTGTAACCGATTGAATAGGTACTGTAAGTGTATTTCTTTCAATTTGAGTCTGTATGTCAACTGTGGCTGACATACCAGGACGAAATGGGTAAAATTTAGGATTATCTTTTGGAATAAGATTTAAATATGATTCTGCTAAGATCCTGATTTTTACTTCAAAATTTGTAACCTGATCTGTTGTTATTCCTGTAGTGCTACCTGTAGTGTTTGACGAATTTGCTATAGAAGTAACAATACCTTTAAATTTCTGATCGGGATATGCATCTATTTCAATTGATGAAGTGTCAAACATACTAACGTGTACAATATCATTTTCATTAACATTTACTTTAACTTCCATAATGTTTAAATTTGCAATACGAAGTAGTTCAGTTCCTGTCATCTGCATTGTTCCAACAACTCTTTCTCCATATTCCACACTCAACTTTGAAACAGTTCCTGACATTGGCGCATATATGCTTGTTTTAGTCAGATTTTCATTTGCTTCCTTTAATGATGCATCACCACTTTTTACATTAAAATCGGCACCAACAACTGTTTGTTTCGCTGCTTCAACATCTGCTTTACCCATGTTATAAGCTGCAAGTGCATTGTCGTAGTCTGCCTGAGAAATAGCTCCCTGTTCAAAAAGTTTTTTATTTCTGTTATATGTTAATTCGGTTTGAGTAAGTTGTGCTTCAACCTGAGCAAGACGTGCTTTGCTGTTAGCTAAGTTTGCTTTTGCAGAGTTTAACGAAGCTTCCATTCTTTCAAGACTGGAAATGTAAGTGTCAGGTTTTATCTTTAATAGCAAATCACCTTTTTTAACTTCGTCGCCTTCTTTAACATTAAGCTCAACAATTTCGCCCGACACATCAGAACTTATCTTAACCTCAGTTTCTGGTTGAATTTTACCATTTGCAGTTATTATTTCAACAATACTGCGCTTTGATGCTTTGTCGGTTGTTATTTCGTATTCAATACTATTTCCAAACCAGCCAAGTCTTTTTCCTACAAATGCTATAACAATTAGTACAATTACAGCTATAAGTAGTATTCGGAAAGTTTTTTTCCGGTTAATCATAATAATTTTATTTAAAGTTTTATTGGAATGCCACGATAAAAATCAAGAATTTTAATTCTGAAAACATATTCGTATTTTGCTTTAATAAGCTCTGAACGCGCTTTAGCAAGATTGTTTTTAGCAAGATTAAAATCAACAGTATTTATCATTCCAACATCAAATTTTTGCTGTATATAACGAAATGATTCCTGTGAAGCTGTAACAGATTTTTTTGCTGCTAAATATTTTTTTATTGAAGCAGTTGCGTCTGCATATGCCTGCTGAATTTCTTTTTGTAATTGTTTCTCGGCAAGGTCGTATGAGTATTTGGAGTTTAACGCATTTATTTTAGCTGAGCTAACAGAATAGTTTGTTTGCCAATTGTTAAATATAGGAATACTTAAACCAAATGAAATACTTTTGCTGACATTATCTTTTAACTGATCGTTAAAAGATGGTGTAACGTAATTGTAAGTATAGGTAGGTGAATAAACATCAAACTGATTCCCAGAACCATCTAATGCAAATCCTGTAACAACAGGCGTGCCTAAACTCATTCCTGTTACAGATTGTCTTTGTGATGAATAGCCTGTTGAGTAAACTCCACTTAAAGTTAATCTGGGACTTCTGTAACCTCTTGCTATTGCAAGTCCTTTTTCTGCACTTTTCATTCTTAACTCTGCACTTTTTATCTGAGGAAGTTTTTGAATTGCTTCCTGAAAGATTTCTTCAGGTGTTGTAAATGAAAAACTAGTTTCAGGCTCAGGGATTAATGGTTTTTCAATATTAAAACTATCTGTAAATCCAAGTTCCAGCAACTGATTTAATGTAAGGTAAGACATTGAAAGCTGATTTTCTGCACTTACAAGTTGCATTTCATCTGAGGCTAGTTGTGATTGCATTTCAAGATAATTTCCCTGAGCAATACTTCCTGCTTCATATAATTTTTTATTTCTTTCTGCTTGTTCTTTTGAGAGTTCAACCTGATTCTGGGCAACGTAAACAAGTTCGTCACTAAATAATATTTGCAAGAATGCAGAAGCAATATTTAGTGAAATATCATTCTTTGCTTTTTGTAAATCTTCTAATCCAGCCTGAAAGTTAAGTGAGCTTTGTTTTAAAGTGTTAATATTCTGAAAACCATTAAAAAGTGTAATCGAACTTGATAACGAAAAATTATTTGAACTAACATTATTTTCAGCAAATTGATTTGTAAGAGGGTCAATTGAACGACCAAGTGAATAATTCTGACCGGCAGAACCATTAAGATTTGGAAGAAAAGACATTTTACTTTTCAGGTAAGAAGCATTAGCATTTTTTGAAGAAAGTTCCTGAATTTTAATCTGAATATTATTTTCAATTGCATAATTAATACACTTTTCTAAAGACCATTTTTCCTGAGCACTTGTATTAGTGTAAATAATAATTATCAATAAAATAGCTAATGGCTTGATAATATACATATAATGAATTTTATAATTCATAAAGATAAACACAATAGTTTTAAAAATTATTCAAACTTGTTTTAGATTAGTTTTTTTAACAAATGGACACATATAATATTTTGAATTTTAAACATTAGATTTTAATATTTTTATAATTTAGCATTATAAATAATTAATATTATGAGAGCTATTATTTTGTTACTTTTTGTAAGTTTTACAATGTTTTCATGTCAGTCAACAAAAACTGAAACTGTAGATGTTGCAAAATCTAAAGCTGAAATTCTACAGGTTGAGAAGGATTTTCAAAAAATGGCAACGGAAAAGGGAATAAGAGAAGCCTTTCTTTTTTATGCCGCTGATAATGTTGCCATGAGCAGGTTCAATTTGATTTACAAGGGGAAAAAACAGGTGAATTTGTATTTTGATTATGTTAAAATAAATGATGCGCAATTAACATGGTCTCCTGATTTTGTTGATGTTTCTTCATCTGGTGATTTGGGTTATACATATGGAAAATATACATATACACATAAAGATTCTACCGGTAAGGTAATTGAAAGTAAGGGTGCTTTTCATACCGTTTGGAAAAAACAGGCTGATGGTAACTGGAAATTTGTTTGGGATTAGTTTTAATTAATCTCAATATTTTTAACCGCGTTATCTATTCTGTTTATAATTTCCTCTTTTCCCAACAACTCAACTATTTCAAACATTCCAGGACCTGATGTTGTTCCAACTACAGCAATTCTGAAAGGAGTCATTACTTGTCCTAAGCCAATGTTTTTCAACTCAAAATGAGTTTTTACTTTTTCTTCTAATGAATGAACTTCTAAAGTTTCTGCTGATGCAATAATTTCTTTTAGTTCATTAAGTATTGCTGGTGTTTCAGGTTTCCAGCGTTTTTTTATTGCCTCTGCGTCATAATTTTCAGGAGCTTTAAAAAAGAACATACTTTCTTTTAAAATATCTTTTACAAAAGTTGCACGATCTTTAAGTAGCTCACAAATTTTTTCGATAAGAGAAATTTCTGCATTAATACCTTCCTTTTCAAGTTCCGGTTTTAGCATTAAAGCAAGTTCGCTATTACTTTTTATTTTTAAGTATTGATGATTGAACCATTTTGTTTTGTCCGGGTCGAAACGTGAACCAGCTTTTCCAACCCTCTCAAGTACAAAAATTTCACATAATTGTTCTAGTGAAAAAATTTCCTGTTCTGTACCTGGATTCCATCCCAATAGCGATATCATATTAACAAAAGCTTCGGGAAAATATCCCCATTCACGATAACCAGAATAAATTTCTCCCTCGGCAGTTTTCCAGTCCGTTGGAAAAACAGGAAATCCAAGTTTATCTCCGTCTCTTTTGCTTAGCTTTCCTTTACCGTCCGGTTTTAAAATTAATGGTAAATGTGCAAATTCAGGCATAGTGTTATCCCATCCAAAAGCACGATATAACAACACATGCAATGGCAATGACGGTAACCATTCTTCGCCACGAATAACGTGAGAAATCTCCATTAAATGATCGTCAACAATATTTGCTAAATGGTAAGTCGGCATTCCGTCAGATTTGTATAAAACTTTATCGTCAAGAGTATTTGTGTTGACTTCAACTTTGCCACGAATAATATCATTCATGTGAATAATTTCGTTTTCGGGCATTTTAAAACGAATAACATAATGCACGCCTGAGGTTAAAAGTTCTTTAACTTCGTTTTCAGGAAGCGTTAAACTATTCCGCATATTTTTGCGGGTAAAAACATCGTATTGAAATTGTTGCTTTTGTGCTTCTTTTTCTTTTCTGATATTATCAAGTTCTTCCGGTGTGTCAAAAGCATAGTAAGCACTTCCGCAGTTTATCAAAGTGTCGGCATATTGGTGGTAAATTTCTTTACGATCAGATTGTCGATATGGTCCGTATTCGCCACCTTTTACTACATCTTCGTCGAAATTTATTCCGCACCATTTTAGCGATTCAATTATATATTCCTCGGCTCCGGGAACATATCTTGTCTGGTCAGTATCTTCAATGCGAAGTATTAATTTACCGTTATTTTTTTTTGCAAACAGATAATTAAATAAAGCAGTACGAACACCACCAACATGTAATGGACCTGTTGGGCTAGGAGCAAAACGAACACGAACTGGACGACTCATAAAAATTAATTTTTTGCAAAAATAGCTAAAGTTTTTGCGAATAAATAAAATCGGGAAACGTCAATTTGGCATTATTTCGAATATAAACAAGACGGAATGTCTTTGCATGTGTTTAATAAACAGACATAATAACATGTTTTTATGTTTGCATTTTATTTGAAATAAATTATTGAAAAATTTTAGTAAAAAGCTTAACAAAATACAATTATGAATTTTAATAATTTTACGATAAAATCACAGGAAGTAATCCAGCAGTCGCAGTTGCTGGCAAAAGAACATAATCATCAATTTATAGAAAATGCACATGTTTTAAAAAGCATTTTTGATACTGATGAAAATGTTTTGCCCTTTATTCTTAACAAATTAAACGTAAATATTCCGGTTTTTAAACAGGTATTGGAAAGCATCATAAAAAGTTTTCCGAAAGTACATGGAGGCGAAACATTATTTTCTGCAACAGCTGCTGCCATGCTAAGTGATTCTGTAATTTTGGCAAAAGAAATGAAAGATGAGTATATCTCAATTGAACATCTTTTAATGGCTATGAGTAAGTTAAAATCAGAGATTTCTCAATTGTTAAAAGATAATGGTATAACAAAAGAAAGCTTAAGAAATGTAATTTCTGAGCTTCGCAAAGGAAAAACAGCCGACTCGCAAACAGCTGATGAAAATTATAATTCATTGTCACGATATGCTAAAAACCTCAACCAACTTGCGAATGAAGGTAAGCTCGATCCGGTTATTGGCAGGGGCGAAGAGATTAGAAGAATTTTACAGATATTATCAAGAAGGACAAAAAATAATCCCATTCTTATTGGTGAGCCGGGTACAGGTAAAACTGCTATAGCCGAAGGATTGGCAAACCGTATTGTTAAAGGAGATGTTCCAGAGAACCTGAAAAATAAAAATATTTATTCTTTGGATATGGGAGCTTTAATTGCAGGAGCAAAATATAAAGGTGAATTTGAAGACAGGCTAAAGTCATTAATAAAAGAAGTGATTTCGGCAGAAGGAGAAATTATTTTATTTATTGATGAAATTCATACACTTGTTGGCGCAGGTGGGGGCGAAGGCGCAATGGATGCAGCAAATATACTTAAGCCGGCTCTTGCACGTGGAGATTTACGTGCTGTTGGCGCAACAACACTAAACGAATACCAAAAATATTTCGAAAAAGATAAGGCACTTGAACGAAGGTTTCAGAAGGTTATGGTAAATGAACCTAATAGGGAGAGTGCAATCTCAATCTTAAGAGGAATTAAGGAAAAATATGAAACACATCACAAGGTCAGGATTCAGGATAGTGCAATAATCGCTGCTGTTGAATTATCACAGCGATATATTACAGATAGGTTTTTGCCAGATAAAGCAATAGACCTTATAGATGAAGCTGCATCAAAATTAAGAATGGAAATTAATTCCAAACCCGAAGAACTTGATTCGTTAGACAGACGAATAATGCAGAATGAAATAGAAATTGAAGCTATAAAAAGAGAAAATGATAAAGCAAAATTAAAAGAGTTGCAAAAAGAACTTGCCGACTTAAAAGATAATAGGGACAGCGTTTTTGCAAAATGGAAAAATGAAAAAGAGCTTGTTGAGAACATACAAGCAACAAAGAACAAGATAGAGTTACTAAAAAATGAATCGGAAAAAGCTGAACGTGATGGCAATTACAGTTTAGTTGCAGAAATTAGATACGGAAAAATTCCGAAGGAGGAATCTTATCTTAACAATATGCAGGAAAATTTAACGATTAATAAAGATAATTTTCTAATAAAGGAAGAAGTTACTGTTGAAGATATTGCTGAAGTTGTTGCTAAATGGACTGGAATACCGGTTTCGAAAATGCTGAAGAGCGAGAAAGAAAAATTACTCTTTCTTGAATCGGAATTGCATAAGAGAATAGTTGGTCAGGAAGAAGCTATACAGGTTGTGGCTGACGCAGTAAGGCGTTCAAGAGCTAATTTGCAGGACAGCAGGCGACCAATTGGAACATTTTTGTTTCTTGGAACTACCGGTGTCGGTAAAACCGAGCTGGCAAAAACACTGGCAGAATATTTATTTAATGATGATAATGCAATAACCAGAATAGATATGAGCGAGTATCAGGAAAAGCATTCGGTAAGCAGGCTCATAGGAGCACCTCCGGGATATGTTGGTTACGACGAGGGAGGACAGTTAACCGAAGCTGTAAGAAGAAAACCTTATTCTGTTATATTGCTGGATGAAATAGAAAAAGCTCACCCTGATGTTTTTAATATTTTGTTACAGGTTCTTGATGAGGGGAGGCTTACTGATAACAAAGGGCGTTTAGCCGATTTCAGAAATACAATAATAATAATGACGTCAAATTTAGGCTCAACTATTATTCAGGAAAGGTTTGAAAGTATTGGAAATAAAAACAAAGATGCATTTGCTGAGGAAACAAAAACAGAGATAATGACATTGCTTAAGAAAACTATAAGGCCAGAATTTTTGAACAGAATTGATGAAATAACAATGTTTACACCATTAGATATTAACGAGGTAAACGAGATTGTGAGAATTCAGATAAAATATCTGGTCGATTCATTGGCAAAAAAAGAGATCAATATATATTTTTCAGATGAGGTAATTTTATTCCTTGCAAAAGCAGGTTATAACCCACAGTTTGGAGCACGACCAATAAAAAGAATTATACAGAAAGAAGTATTAAATAATCTTTCAAAAGAAATAATATCGGGTAAAATAAATACAGGAAGCAGAATTAACGTTACGGTTGAAAACAATAAATTAATTTTTAATGTAAATTAATTGCCTTATTATCTGGCTCGTGTTTTCACGAACCAGATAAT
Organism: Bacteroidia bacterium; assembly: GCA_016218155.1. NCBI lineage: Bacteria > Pseudomonadati > Bacteroidota > Bacteroidia > Bacteroidia bacterium. The sequence goes on along the minus strand of JACREQ010000029.1, from coordinate 89,875 downwards.
AAACACAAAAGAATGAACCAATAAAGTTTCATTGAAAAATAACAATGTGTAATCATATTAAAATATTAGTGGTATAACTTTCAAATAGTTTTGTGAGATTTAGGCTAGAATGATTCGTGAGAGCACGAAGCTGAGAACACATTATTAAAGTTATTCTTTTACCCTAATTTTTTATAAATTTTGTAAAATAAACTTTAGTACTTGTGTTTATTTTAATTGTATATAACCCAAAAGGATAATCTTTAATATTAATTTCCAATAACTGATTTTTTGGAATAATCGTATTTATAAACTTTCCTTCATTAGAGTAAATTTCAATATTTCTGGTGTGCTCAGGTAAATTAATCCAAATCACATTATCTGCAGGATTTGGGAAGCTTAATAATTTTTGAATTTGTACAATGTTCTGTAGTGATAACGAAGAAACAAAAGTGTTATGTGTAGAATTTGTTACAACAGCAGGGTTATAATCAAAAAAGATATATGCTTTATTCTCAACAATAGTAGAATCTGTCAAGTTAGGTTTCGGTTCAATACTATATTTAACAAAACCTTGGCTGCCAAAATTGTTTACATTACTATCAGGTAACAGAATGTTATAAAAAGTAAAAACTATTTCATTATTGTTGTTTATCTCCCAAATAACAGGGTGGCTACTAGTTAAAACCTGAAATGTTTCGATATTAAAATTTGTGTTAATAGTATCACGAATTATAACTTTAAAGGCAGTATCTGTACCTGTATTTTGGAACCGAATAGTGTAACTTAATTTAGTGTTATGCAAAACCAATCCTTTTTGACCAATTCCCATTGGTGACACTATTTTATCATTAGGGTCATAAGAACCTGTTACAATTTGAAAAAGTGTGTCGTAATTATTTGCAATATTACTGTCTGGCAATAATGGTGTTATCCATGCATTAGAAATTAATGTGTCGCCAAAGTGAAGTGTATCTGCTGGCATATGAAAATTTACTCTAATTATATGACTTGTTCCAGGTCCTAATAAAATGTTATTCCAGGTAAGGGCATTTCCAGTTTGAATTATAGGAGTTTCGGAACTATTGTTAAATGAAATTAAAGAATCATGCGCGAAATTTAAATTAACTGTTTCAGTAACTGTTCCCCAATTTTTAACAGATAACCAATAGTCAGTGTCAAAACCTGGTCTAACTGGTGAGCCGCTTATATAAACAGCTTTATCATGAGTATTTAATTTTGATTTAAGAGCAAAGTTAAGTGTATCTATTTTTTGTGATAAACTGTCAAGTGAAATATGATAGTCATACACATTGTTAGTAGAATACCAGTATGGTTGTGGAAGATATGAAACTGAATAATTTCCGGTATCAGCGGATGCAAAATAATAAGTTCCATCATTATTTGAAACAGCATATTCTGGACCTGGTAACAACTTAACCATTTGACCTTTTATTCCTTGTTCGTTATTATCGCATATCCCGTTATTGTTTAGGTCATTAAAAACCTTTCCTGAAATAGAAGGAAAAACTAGTTTTATAACCCAAATATCACGGTTTCCATGGTTAGAATAAACATCACCATCAAAAGAATTGGTTAAACCAGCCAATACCATTTCCTTTTCAGAAATTAAAACTGGTAAAAAGAAGCCATCGGTTAAACCACCACCAAAGCATTTCTGCAATTTAAGGTTTAATAAAGAATCTGTTTTTAAAATCCAACAATCATAGTTTCCACCATGAAATCCTGTAACATCTCCATTTATTGAATTAGTTCCACCAGTTGCAATATAGCCATGATCTTGGGTGCTATTTATAGACACACAACCATCAAAATTAAACCCACCAAAACATTTTTGATTAGTAATATTACCTATAGAATCTGTTAGTAAAATTGTTACATCAAAATCTCCATGGTTACCCCAAATATCACCGTTAGTAGAGTTTGTAGATAAACCAACTAGATATTTTTTATTTGATAATTCTTTTACGTATAGGGTTCTATCATCACCAGTTCCACCAATACATTTCTGCCATTGAATATTTCCAATGGAATCAGTTTTTACAAGCCAACCATCATAATATCCATGAAACTGTGTAACCTGACCATTATTTGACATAGTCCATCCGGCAATAATATATCCTTTGTCGCTTGTTTGTTGGACTCCAGTTGCTACATCAGAAAAACTTCCACCAAAACATTTCTGCCATTGAATATTACCTGCTAAATCTAATTTAACCATCCATAAATCATCATCACCGTGATTTCCTGAAATATCTCCATTATTTAATTGAACATTTCCAACAAAAACATATCCACCATCAGTTAATTGAATAATATCATGGGCTTGATCACTTCCTGTACCTCCAAAACATTTTTGCCATTGAATATTGCCTATAGAATCTAATTTAACTATCCAACAGTCTGAATTCATACTATGGTTTCCTGAAATATCGCCATCATTTGAACTAGTATAACCTGCAATAATAAATCCATGATCATTTGTTACACATATAGATCCTGGAAAATCATAATTACTTCCACCAAAACTTTTTTCCCACTCTAAACTTCCCAATGAATTTAATTTAATTACCCATATATCTTCATAACCCATACTTGTTGATATATCTCCATTTGTAGAGTTGGTGCTGCCAACAATGACGAAACCACCATCCCAACATTTTTTAATAGAATAAGGCTCTTCTGTTGAACTTCCTCCAAAAGAATTTTGCCATTGAATAACAGGCTGAGAAAAAAGATTGTTAAAAATAAAAAGTATAACAATAGTAAGAAAGCTATATCTTAGTTTCATAAATAATGTAATTAACACAAAGTTATTAAATGTTTTGTGCTTTTATATATTATTAAGCTATTTTTTTGTTTTTAAAATTAAGGGAATGTTTTTTAGATATCAGAATATTCATAAATAACAATAAGTCTTTAACCAACAGTTCTCCAGATTTTTGTATATTTGTTTAATTAGTTACCATAAGTGGTTATAAGGGTGACATGAATAGAAGTTAGCCATGCTTCGAGGGCCTCATCATGACCATCTTTAGGTGTTTTTATAAAATCGTTATAATTTTGAGGCAACCTTTTGTAAATATTGTGTTCTTATATTGAAAATAAATAAAATGCTTCCTGAGGAACTGCTAATAGAACAGTGTAGAAAAGGAAAGCAGGCTGCGCAAGAAGAACTGTATGATCGTTTTTCTGCAGCTATGCTTAGCGTTTGCACACGTTATAGCGGAAATAAAACAGAGGCAGAGGATTTATTGCAGGAGGGTTTTATTAAAATTTTCAAATATATTTATGACTTTAAAGCAAAAAATGAAGGTTCTCTTGCTGCATGGATAAAGAGAATAATGGTAAATACTGCTTTAAGTTATTTAAGAGAAAAAAAGCGTTTTTCGTTCATTGAAGATATTGAAACAGTTCCAATTCAGGATCACGAGGATGTTTTATTTGATGAAAATGAAATAGTCTCACCTGGCAGCCAGGAGCTTATGAAAATGATTTCTGAATTACCAGAGGGTTATAAGTTAGTGTTTAACCTTTACGTAATTGAAAATTATGGACATAAGGAAATTGCCGACATGCTTGGCATTTCTGAAGGAACTTCAAAATCGCAACTTTCTAAAGCAAGAGCATTTTTGCAAAGAAAAGTTGTTGAATGGGAAACACGAAAAAAAAAACTTTTAGTAGCAGTATAAAATAGAAAATAAGATATGGAAGAGAATAAACATCCGGTAGATAACCTTTTTTCGAAAGGAATTGAGGGTTTCCAAATGGAACCTTCGCCGGAAATTAAAAGGAAAGTCTTCGCTTCGCCATCGGCAATTAAGCCTATTAAGCCATGGTTTATAGGAATTAACTGGATGTTGATTACAGTTTCTGTTATTGCAACAGCTTCTTTTATTATTTATTTTGGATTTAATAACAATATACAATCTAATAATACTGCAGAATTAAATAAAAATAATATTACAAATTCAGCTATTGAAATTACTAATACACAAAATACAAATTCAAATATTGAGAATGAAAATGCTATAAAACAAGAGAATAAAAAAGTGGTTGTTGCCCTTAGCCAAAGTCCAGAGCATGTCGATGGGGGAGTCAAAGGGTCAGCCACAGAAAACAATGAAAATGATGTTAAAATTAGCAAAGCAAATAACAACATAAAGAATATTAATGAAACTGTAAAATATGAAAATATAAATACGATTGCTCCTGAGCCTATCGACAAGCTAAAAACAAATTATAAAACTGAAAATAAAAATATAGAAAATAAACAAATTGCAGAAAATAACAATAAAGAAATAAGTAAGGATAAAATAACTACTAATTCAGTTGCAGAGAAGAGTAATACAGATAAGCAAGTTGTTGAAAATAACAGTTCTGATTTAGCAAACAACTCAGCAAATACAAAAGATAAATTTGAGTTAAGCCTTAGTTCCAGCAGCCAGATTGAATTTCAAATTGAAAAAAGTTCTATCTTACTTTTTATGGAAAGAAAAACAATTTTACTTTTATCGCAACAAATTGCTGAATGTATGAAGTTGCTTTCAGAAAAACCTGCTCATTTTAATAAAGGATTATGGTATGCAGAAATAAAAGTCGGAGCTTTTGATTCTAAATATAAAGTTAAATCAAAAAGTGATGAATTTAAACCTGCCGCTGATGCAAAACAGGAAATGTTAAAGCCATCAATTGGTTATGATTTTGGAACTAATGTAGTTTATCAACGAAATAAATTAATTTTTAAAGCCGGATTAAATTATAATAATTATGGTGAGAAATTGTCTGGAAACCTATTTTTAACAAATCCATATAACAGTGAGCAGATAAATTTTGTAAACAATCCTTATGATGTAATAGTTAATGGTAATTATTATAACTACGATACTTTAGGGAGCTATTATCATTATACTTATGTTCAAACAGACCAGATCATTAAAGTTGATTCTGTTCTTGCCTGGCATGTTCAGAAAGTTTTGGTTGATATGTACGATACAACAAATGTTACAAAATTTGACACTTTACCAAAAACAACAATATACAATAACATTAAATATTTTGAAGTCCCATTATCTTTTGGTTATGTTTTTCCTATGAGAAGATTTAATATTGCTGTAAATGCAAACATAGCTCCCGGTTACTTCATAGCAGTTAGCGGTTCACAAATGAATACTGAGAATTATCCTGCACTTGAACCTTATTCAAAAACAACAATACAGAAATTTACACTTTCAGCTGGAGTTTCTTTTGAATTGGGTTATATGATAAATGAAAGTTTAACATTAATTGCAGAACCTTATTACAAAAGATCACTTTTACCAATGTATTCAAGTAAAAGCAATATTAATCAATCTAATCAAAACTTTGGTTTTAGAATAGGGATAAGAAAATTATTATAATAGAATAATTATGAAAAAATATTTTATTGCAATATTATTTGCAGCTATTAGTATCCTTTCAAGTGCCCAGTGTACAGTCGGCTTTCAAGCAGTAACTAGTCCATCCGGAAATGTTGATTTTGTTTCAACTTCAACAATTAATGACTCTTTAGATTATCCAATAAATTATACTTGGAGTTTTGGTGATGGAAGTTCTGGAACAGGAGCAACCCTAACACATTTTTATAATAATACTAATGGAATATATTCAGTATGTGTAACAATGCAAACAGCTAATGGTTGTACGAGTACATTTTGTGATTCTGTTGTGTTTAACCCTATAAGTCAATGTCAGTCTTCATTTGATTCATTGCAAACTACAACAAACACTTTTTCGTTTACGTCAACTTCTTTAGCAGATAGTGGAAATGTAATTGTTAGTTATTTGTGGGATTTTGGTGATAGTACAACATCTTCATTACAAAATCCAATTCATATTTATCCAAGTCATGGGTATTATAATGTCTGCTTAACTATTGTTACATCTGGGGGATGTGTAAATACAAGTTGCGGACTAATTCAAGTACTTCCTGCTACCCTTTGTCAGCCTAATTTTATTTCAACTTTAGATAGTTTGAGTGTTCCTGCAAATAGTACATTTATTTTTACAGACCAATCCCTTCCTGGCATTAATGATTCAATTATTGCTTGGAACTGGTTTTTTTATGGAGAATCACCTTATATATATTCTGATTTGCAAAATCCTGCAATAACTTTTACAAATCCAGGTTCTCATTTAGTTTGTTTAACAATAAATACGTTTAGTGGATGTGCAAGCACATATTGTGATTCGATATTTATAAATCAAATAACTCAATGTCAGGCAAATTTTTATTCTTATCTTGATTCTATCACTGTTCCACCAATCTCTCCATATGTTTTTATAGATCAATCAATTCTGGCAAATAATGATACGATAATTAGCTGGAGCTGGACATTCTCGGGAGGAAATCCATCAACATCATCATTGCAAAATCCTTCAGTTGTTTTTGCAAATCAAGGTTCTTATGAGGCTTGTCTAACAATAGTTACTTCAACAGGGTGCACAAGTACATTTTGCGATTCAATATATGTAACTGGTGGTTGCCAATTGTCAGTGAATCTAAATACTCAAAGCCCAACTACAATAGGAGGCAACGATGGCTTTATTGAGACTTCTGTTGCAGGCGGAACGCCACCGTATTCTTATTCCTGGAGTAACGGACAAACTACAGCTAATATTTATAATCTGTCAAGTGGTGTATATACATTAAATATTATTGATGCAAATAGTTGTAATTTCACATATTCAACTCAGCTGTATGAGCCTTACGATACGTTAGGTGGTTCGATAGTCGATACTTTAACAACAGGCATTATAGATTCATGTCTTAACTTTGTTCCAGATAGTTTTTATATTGCAAACGTTGTTATTGACTCAATAAATAATATTGCAACAATAACATGGACATTTACTAATGGGGGATTAACCTCTTCGATAACTGTTCAATATACATATTATTATTCGGGCAATAATGCAGTTTTACTTACTCTAAATTGCGGAGCTAAAACTCTTGTTACTTATATGAGTTTTATTAATATTACTGCATCGGTAGGTGTATCTGATAATATTGAAGAAAAACTAGAAATAAACGTATATCCTGTTCCGTTCAACGATAAATTAAATATCGTATTTAATTCTAAAAAATCGGGAATCGTTAGCCTAAATGTGATTGATGTTATGGGAAGGGATTTAGTTATGAAACAATTTTCAGTAAGTTCAGGAGATAATAATATTGAATTAAATACTTCAGAGTTTCATTCAGGCATTTATATTCTAAATATAGAAAGTGATGGAAAAGTATTCCATAAACAGATAGTTAAATAACCAAATTCTATATAAGATTAAAACCCGGAGGCAATTGCTTTCGGGTTTTTTTCTTGTCATTCAGAACTCCGCTCAAGCAGAGTGAAGAATCTAGACACGTATCCAGATCCTTCGTCCACCGCTGCGGATGCTCAGGATGACAAAAGAGGATTATAATATTTAGAGTATTGTGAAAAACATAAAAAGAAGTAAAAATTATATTGAATATTAGTATTTTATACTATTTTTACTAAATTATTTAAAAATATAAGGCAACCATTTTAAAATTATGTGTCTTTAAGACATAAATAACCATTAAAAATCAAAAATATGAAAAAGCTCTTTACAATTTTTTTATTTGCAATTGCAAGCTTGGCTGCTAGTGCACAATGCGGTGTTGGCTTTCAGTCAATGGCTAGTCCCGCTGGTAGTGTAGACTTTTATGCTTCGGTGTCAGTAAATGACAGTATTTCTTACCCAATTACTTATACCTGGTCATTTGGTGATGGTACCACAGCAACAAGTACTAACTCTAATATTTCTCATCAATATGGTGCAATGGGTGGAGGAGTTTATGTTGCCTGTGTAACAATTCAAACAGCTACCGGATGTACCAGTAATTTTTGCGATTCAGTAAATACTACAGCACAATCAGGTTGCTATGCAAGTTATTTTGCTATGGCAGATTCTGTAAATACTTTAAATTATACTATTTCTTTTGTAGATAATTCTACACCTGATAATGGTGAAACAATAACCAGTTATACATGGGATTTTGGAGATAGTACTGCAAATTCAACCCTTCAAAATCCAGTTCATACATATGCTGCACCTGGAAATTATTGGGTATGCTTATACATTGCAACATCAAGTGGTTGTGTAAGTACTTCCTGTGGTGAAGTTATAGTTGGAACTCCATGTCAGCTATATGTTAACTTAAACTCTTATAGTCCTTCAACAATTGGTGGAGCTGATGGATATATCGAATCAAATGTTTATGGCGGTACACCTCCTTATTTTTATAACTGGAGCACTGGACAAACTACAGTCAATATTTATTATTTAACAAGTGGTAATTATACTTTGAATGTAGTTGATGCTAATGGTTGTGCAAATTCATTTACAACTCAACTTTATGAACCTTATGATACACTTGGTGGTGTTATAGTAGATACTTTAACTGCAAGTATTATTGATACATGTCTAAACTTTGTTCCTACTACTTACTATGCTTCTTCAGTAATTGTAGATTCAATTGGAAATACAGTAACTGTTGTTTGGACATTTACCGGTGGAGGACAGACATCTACAATTGTTGCAACATATACTTATACTTATAATGGAAATAATATAGTTGTTCTTTCATTAAATTGTGGTACAAAAGCAATTGTAACATATCAGACAATAATTCATATTGGTAGTACTACAGAAGTTCCTGTTTATGGATTTGAACAGGGGTTGTTTGCTTATCCTGTTCCTCTTGGCAATAAATTGAATGTCGATTTTACAAGTCAAAAATCTGAAGATGTAATTATTACAATAATGGATGCTTCGGGCAGACTTGTGTTAAGTAAAAAAATAAATTCAAAATCTGGAATTAACAGTACCGAGGTTAATACTTCGCAATTACCTTCAGGAATTTATATTTTAAATGTTCAAAACTCTGATGGTGTAGTTAGAAAACAAATAGTTAAATAATTATTTCTGCGCTCTTTGTAAAAAACCCGAAAACGAAAGTTTTCGGGTTTTTTGCTGGTTGTAAAAGTTCATAATTTTTAGGACAACGTATTTTTTTATTACGTTACTTTGCATGTAATAAGAGAAATGTATTCTTTTTTGGAAATGGCAGAGATAGAATTGTTATTAAATTTTTCGTGGGTAATTACATTCGTTTTTATTCTTACTGTTTTAATAGTACCAATAAGAGCTAAGGCATTTTTTACATTAACTGCAGTTGTTTTAAATGCGCTAATTACAAGCTGGTTAGCTGTCTCCGCCTTGAGTGGAGTTTCGATCGATTATCTTATAAATGCAGGCTCGTTTTTAGGAAATATTCCCATTCGGGTTGATGGATTATCAGCATGGTTCATAATAATAATAAATTTAACCTCTGTTACGGGTGTTATTTATGGAACGGGTTATTTAAAAGCATATTCAAATTCATCATCAAAACTTAGTTTACATTGGGTTCTTTTTATCTTATTTCATCTTTCTATGATTTGGGTTTGTTTGTTGCAAAATGGAATAGCCTTTCTTATAGCATGGGAAATAATGTCATTATCATCCCTATTGTTGGTAATTTTTGATCATAATAATCAAAAAACATTAAAGGCGGGTATTAATTATCTGGTTCAGATGCATATTTCTGTAGTGCTTTTAACCGTTGGTTTTATAATGGTTTTTTTTAAAACCGGCTCATTTGATTTTGAGGCAATCGGAACTTATTTAAATTCAAATAATAACATCTTGCTGTTTATTATTTTCTTTTTAGGATTTGGTTTAAAGTCGGGGTTTATTCCTTTGCATAGTTGGTTACCGCATGCACATCCTGCTGCTCCTTCTCATATCTCAGGTGTAATGTCGGGAGTTATTGTTAAACTTGGTATTTATGGTATATTAAGAGTAATAACATTTTTAAAATTTGATTTCTTATTAATCGGAGAAATTGTTTTAACAGTTTCGGTTTTAACCGGATTATATGGAATTTTAAATGCAGCGGTAAATCGTGATTTTAAAAGAATGCTAGCTTATTGTACAATTGAAAATATAGGAATTATTGGAATCGGAATCGGAATAGGATTGATGGGTTTAGGTAATGGAAATGCAATGGTTTATTATTTAGGTTTTGGAGGTGCGTTACTGCATGTGTTAAATCATTCGTTATTTAAATCTCTGTTGTTTTATTCTGCAGGTTCGGTGTATCAGCAAACCCATACCCGAAATATGGATAAATTAGGCGGACTTATTAAAACTATGCCTAAAACTGCTGTAATATTTCTTATTGGTGCTATTGCAATTGGAGGAATACCACCTTTTAACGGATTTATTTCTGAATTTATAATTTACAACGGTTTAATAGAGGGTATAAAATCTAATAGTCTGACTCAAATTATTTTATTTGTTTTAGCATTTGCAGGGCTAAGTATTATTGGAGGAATTTCGATATTAACTTTTACTAAAACATTTGGCACAATATTTCTTGGAACTGAAAGAGAAAAGCTGCAACACAAGCCAAAAGAAGTTTCATTTCTAATGCTTTTTCCACAGTATTTAATTATTATTATAATTCTAACAGTTGCTTTTATTCCACAGTTTTATATAGGTACAATAGGTAAAATATTAAATAATTTTATGTTTAGCAATAATGTAACAATAGATTATAATTTGTTGCTAAGTTATTCCAATACTATTTTTAATATAAGTATGTATTCGTTACTTTTGATTGGAATTATTGTGTTTTTATGGGTAATTCGTTTAGTTATATCAAAAAAACATGCAAAAGTTTTTCAGCCAACATGGGGATGTGCCTATGTTGCTCCTAATAGCAAAATGCAATATTCAGGAAAGTCATATTCAAAAACAATAGGCAAAATATTTAACTTCTTTTTAATAGAAAAGAATAATTACAAAGAACTAAACAGAGGCGAAATATTTCCCGAAAAAAGAAAATATGAATCTAATTATTTTGATTATTTTGAATTTCGTTTTTTTGATAATATTTCACATAGATTAGTGTATACGGCTAATTACTTTAAGTTTATACAAAATGGTCGTGTGCAATCTTATGTTATTTATGGTATTTTGTTTATATTGGCAATCTTTTTAATAACAGCGTTAGATATAATATAATGAATTTGATAATTTCATTCATATTAGTTATAATCTGTGCAATAATTGCAGTACCTTTTTTAAAGGTTAAATGGAAGGGGGTAGTTGTGTTTTCTGCAATTGTAATTAATGTTATATTGTCAGGTTATTTTGCAGTTAATTCTCTTTTAGGGCTAAACTATGATTTTCTTTTTTCAGGAAGTTATATAACCGGATTAATACACATTAAAATAGATGCGCTTTCAGCATGGTTTATAATAATACTTAATCTTATTTTTATTACCGGTGGTTTTTATGGTTTGTTTTACATGAAATCATATAAAAACATGCAGAATAAATTGTCAATACATTGTATTGCTTTTATTTTACTTTATGGTGCACTTATAAGTGTTTGTGTAATTCAGAATAGCATTGCTTTTCTTATTGCATGGGAAATATTGGCTTTGTCGGCATTTCTTACAATTATTTTCGAAAATGAGAAAATGGCAACAATACAAGCCGGTATTAATTATTTAATTCAGTCTCACATCTCCATAGTTTTTTTAATGATTGGTTTTATGTGGGTTGCACATAAAACAGGAAGTTACGATTTTAGTGCAATAACTCAATATGCTAGTGCCAATAATGGAAATGCCTCAATTGTTTTATTCTTATGTTTTTTTGTTTCTTTTGCAATAAAAGCAGGACTTGTTCCATTTCATACTTGGTTACCCTATGCACATCCTGCAGCACCGTCACATATTTCAGGAATTATGTCGGGTGTTATTGTTAAGATTGGAATTTATGGCATTCTTAGAATGTTACTTTTAATTAAACCGGATTTTATAACAATTGGTTATTTTATATTATTTATTTCTATTGTTTCCGGATTATATGGTGTAATGTTAGCAATCATTCAGCACAACTTAAAAAAGTTATTGGCATATCACAGTATTGAAAATATCGGAATAATTGGAATCGGAATAGGTATAGGATGTGTAGGAATTGGTTCGGGTAATCAAATAATAGCATCTTTAGGTTTTGCAGGAGCAATGCTTCATACGTTAAATCATGCTTTATTTAAATCTGTGTTATTTTATACCGCTGGTAATGTGTATCAGGCAACACATACTTTAAATATTGAACATTTGGGTGGTTTAATTAAAAAAATGCCACAGACAACAATATTGTTTTTAATTTCAGCTATTGCAATTTGCGGAATTCCTCCGTTTAACGGGTTTATTTCAGAGTTTTTAATTTATACAGGCTTATATCAATGGTTAAAAGATGCAGGACTTTTTTCATCAATTACAGTTGTTGTTTCTGTGTTAAGCCTGGTAATGATAGGCGGTCTGGCAATGCTGTGTTTTACTAAAGCATTTGGAATAATATTTTTGGGAAATGCACGTAAAACATTTACACATGAAATAAAAGAAGTTTCCTTTCTACAGTTATTGCCGATTTATACAATTACTTTTTTAATAATTTGTATAGGATTGTTTCCTAAATTGTTTTTAACCTTATTATATAAACCTGTCGCATTATTTACAAATATTGATTCTGTTTCAGTAACTCCGTTTTATGGACAAGCATTTGATATAATGCAACCAATAAGTATTGTAATGTGGATATTTGTTATATTAATATTTGTTGTATATGTTGTTAGACAATTAATAACCGGTAAAAGAGTTTCGCCAATTCAGCCGACTTGGGGTTGTGGTTATGTTGCTCCAACATCAAAACTACAATATACGGCAAGCTCCTATGTTAAGTCTTACAATAAAATATTTGGAATGTTTTTAATTAATTCTAAGAAAGAAACTGAGATTCATGGAATATTTCCTGATAAAGCTCACTTAGAAACTCATCCATATGATAAAATTGAAAAATGGCTTATTGATAATCCAATAAGAGCCTATAAATCTTTTATGGGAAGATTTCTTTTTCTTCAGAACGGGAAATTACAGTTTTATCTTTTATATGGGATAATATTTATTGTTTCAATAATATGTGTGCCTTTATTTTATGAAAAATTTTGTCAGTTAATTGATTTTTTAAAACGGTTATAGATATGCTTAGTTTATTGTTAATATTAATTGCAGCATTCTTTTTTACGGGTATAATAATACGTACCAAGAGCATTGCATCAGGAAGAAAAGGACCCGGAATATTTCAACCAATAAAAGATGTAAATCGGTTGTTTAAAAAGGGAGCTGTATATAGCGAAACCACAAGCTTTGTTTTTCAGATTGCTCCGACTATTTATTTCGCATCTGTTGTTATGGCAATGCTTGTTGTTCCATTTGGTCATTCAAAGGGGTTAATAAGTTTTAATGGTGATTTTATTTTCTTTGCATATGTATTGGCATTGGGTAAGTTTTTTAGTATAATATCTGCAATGGATACAGGAAGTAGTTTTGAGGGAATGGGAGCCAGTCGCGAAGCATTATTTTCAATGTTTGCAGAACCAGCTTTTTTTGTTTTAATGGGGTCCTTAGCACTTCTAACAGGGCAAACTTCATTTCAGGAAATATTTCAGGATTTACATTTAGGTTCATATATAAGTTATGCGCTTACCACACTTGCAACATTTGTTTTGGTAATGATTGCAATGATTGAAAATAGTCGCATGCCTATTGATGATCCCAAAACGCATCTAGAGCTTACAATGGTTCATGAAGTAATGATACTTGATAATAGTGGGTTTGATTTAGGACTAATATTAACAACTGGTTATTTAAAGTTTGCAATTTATGGAGCATTAATAGTAAACCTTTTTATTGGTAGTATTGATTATCAGTATGCAATTCCAATGTTCTTTGTTATACAGTTTTTAATGGCTGTGTCAATTGGTTTAATTGAATCTTTTATGGCAAGATTCAGAATGAATCATAATGCTCAGTTTATAGTTGTACTTACTTCTGTAAGTTTATTAATCTTTTTTGGTGTGTTATTAATGTTAGGAAAGTTTATTTAATAAAAAAGAAAATGATACATGTATTTTTAATCATCTTTTTAATTTCACTCTTCTATATGGCAATAGCCAATCGTATGCTAACATATATAAGGGTTATTGCTTTGCAAGGGGTATTGCTTTTCTTTGTTGTTTTTTTACAACTTAAAGAAATTAGTACGTTAAACCTTGTTCTGATACTTTTAGAAACAATAATTTTTAAATCTTTGGCCGTTCCTATGTTCTTAAGGTACATATTAAAACGAAATAAAATAACACGCGAAGCAGAACCATTTTTGCCAAATTTTGTGTCGTTAATTATTATTACTGTAATTGTTGTTGTAACAATATTACTTTCGCATTCAATTAAAGATGTAAATCTTGATAAAATATTTTTCGTGGTTGCTTTATCTACCTTGTTTACAGGGTTATATTTTATTGCATCACGACGCAAAATTATTACACATGTAATGGGTTATCTCGTTATTGAGAATGGAGTATTTGTACTGTCACTTGCAGTTGGAAATGAAATGCCAATGCTTGTTAATCTGGGTATAATGTTAGACATTTTTGCCAGTGTTTTAATTCTTGGGATATTTTTAAATAAAATTGGCGATGTGTTTAAAGAAGTAGATGTAGATCAGTTAACTAATTTAAAAGATTATTAAAAATAAATTAAAGAGAAATGATATTAATATATTTGATAGGAGCTTTTTTGATTGTAATTGGTCTTTTTGTTAATAGAAACAAAATTATTAATTATAGTCTCTTAGGGTTTTTTATTTTGTTGCAATGGACCTTTACAATTTATTCTCTTTATCATTTTCGAACAACAGAGTTAGATTATTTTAGTTTTGATTCGCTTGGTATATTGTTACTTGTAACATTGAGTATAGTTGCTATTCCTGCAGCAATTCACAGTTTTATTTACATCGAAAACCACCCCGATAATCCGGAAACACGATCAATATATTTTGCTGCATTAGTCGGATTATTAACAGCAACTGGTGTTGGTTATCTTTCAAATCATATAGCTGTAACTTGGATATTTACAGAAATAACCACATTATGTGCGTCTGCCTTAATATATCATCATCGCACAAAACTTGCATTAGAAGGGACTTGGAAATATGTTTTTATTTGTGCAATTAGTATTACGTTTGTGTTTATTGGAATTTTGTTTTTAAGTTTATCATTGACACATGCCGGATCTGATGATTTATCATTTAAAAATTTATATGCAAATAGTGCAAAATTAAATCCTTTCTGGTTGAGGTTATCTTTCTTATTTATTTTTACAGGATTTACAGCAAAGTTAGGTTTAGTGCCAATGTTTACTGCTGGTATTGATGCTAAAGATAAAGCTCCCGCACCAGCAGGTGCTTTACTTGCAAGCGTTTTGATGAATTTAGGATTTGTTGGAATATTTCGTTTTTATATTGTTATTGCAAACACACCTTTACATCATTGGGCAAATGTTGTTATTGGAATTGCAGCGTTTTTATCTTTATTTGTAGCAACAGTTTATATGATAAAAGTAAAAAATCTGAAACGAATGTTTGCATACTCTGGTATTGAGCATATGGGATTGGTAATGTTAGGTGTAGCAGCAGGCGGCATTGGTTATTATGCAGCAATTTTACATGTTATTTTACATGCATTTGTTAAGTCTGCTGTATTCTTCCAATATAATCAGATATACAGAATTTATCAGAATAAAAGTATTTATCATATAGGGAATTATTTTAAGTACAATACCACAGGAGCAATTGTGATATTATTAGCATTTATAAGCACTTCGGCAATGCCACCTTCTGGTTTGTTTGTAAGTGAATTTCTAATTTTCAGATCTTTATTTGAAGCAAATCAGGTTTTGGTTTTAATTGCTGTATTATTATTGCTAACGATGATTATATGGGCTTTTGGTAAAAATATTTTCAAAATATTGTTTATTCCTCCAGTCGATTTTGATGACAGTAATTTACCAAAAATTAGCCCTTGGGAATCTTCTACACAGTTTATTTTATTGGCAGGTGCTGTATATTTAGGGTTAAATCCTCCAGCTGAATTTGTTCAACTTATAAAAGAAAGTATAATGTTATTACCACATTAATATGAATTACATTACAATATTTAATAATCAGACAATCCCTGTTTCATCAATTCCCGAAGTAGATTACAATACTTTACTTGAAACAAATATTAATTTGGTTTCGGGTAAATCAGAAAGGCATTGTGTAAATTATTATGGCTATAATATTGGCAATAAAATAAAATTAATTTGCTGTATTGCAGACGATAATACTCATGAAATATTCGTGTCTTCAAGCAAAGTTCAACAAAATGAAAAATTAAATTCCTTTACTGCAAAACTTTTATGTTTCGAAAAATTTGAAAGAGAAATTCACGAGAATTTTGGTATTGGTTATCACGATCATCCTTGGTTAAAGCCGGTTCGATATTCTCATAACCGTTTTGACAAATCAAAACAAATTGCAAATTATCCGTTTTATTCAATTGATAGTGATGAGTTGCATGAAGTTGGGGTTGGTCCAATTCATGCCGGAATAATCGAACCCGGTCATTTTAGGTTTATTTGTAATGGTGAACAAATTTTGCATCTTGAGATTCAATTAGGTTTTCAGCATCGAGGAATTGAAGATTTATTTATTCATAAGAAAAATATATTGCAACGTGCAACAATTGCTGAAAATATTGCAGGAGATACAGTAGTTGGTCATACCACCGCTTTTTCGCACGTTTGGGAAAGTTTATGTGGTTATAAAACAAAAAGTGATGTAGAATTTGGAAGAACAATAGCTCTGGAATTAGAAAGAATCGCTGTACATACAGGTGATATTAGTGCTGTATGCACAGATATTGCATATCAATTGGGTAGCTCTGTCTTTGGCAGATTAAGAACACCTATAATAAATTATTTTCAGGAGTGGGGCGGTAATCGTTTGGGAAAAGGATTAATAAGACCTGGCAGAAATCAGTTTTCTTTTAATAAGTTGTTAGGAGAAAGGTTAAAAGAAGTATTAGATAAATTCGAACCCGATTTTACCGAAATGAATGAAGAGCTTTTTAGTTTGCCAAGTGCTTTGTCCCGTTTTGAACGCACAGGAGTTGTTTCATTTGAAGATGTCTCATCGATAGGAGCAGTTGGAATGGCAGCCAGAATGAGTGGGCTAAATAGAGATGTCAGACTTTCACATCCGTATGGTTTATATTCCGAGTTAAATCATGAACCAATAATAAAGCATCATGGCGATGTTTATTCTCGTGTGCAAATTAGAAAACATGAGGTTTGGCAATCAATTAAACATATTAGAAATTTACTTAACAATATTCCTGAAGAGATTTCAACTGATACAGAATTAAATAAACCAAAACAGGATTCTTTTACAATTTCATTGGTTGAGGGTTGGAGAGGAGAAATTTGTCACTGTGCAATTACAGATTCTTCAGGTGATTTGTTACATTATAAGGTAAAAGACCCTTCTTTCCATAACTGGCTTGCATTAGCATTAGCTGTAAGGAATAATGAAATCTCTGATTTTCCGGTTTGTAACAAAAGTTTTAATTTGTCATATTGTGGACACGATTTATAATTGAATAATTATGCTTAACAATGTAAAAATATTATATCACCAAGGGAAACAGTTTATTCCTGATGTTACAACTGTTAATGTTCCTGGCATTTTTAGGGGCCGCCCAATAATTAGTCCAGAAAAAGTTGATGAAAATAAATTGGCTGAGATTTGTCCAACCTCTGCAATAAATAAAAATCCTGTCAGTATTGATCTTGGTAAATGTACTTTCTGTGGTGAGTGTGCGAGGGTATTTTCAAATAAAATTTCTTTTACTAAAGATTATAAGTTATCTGCTAACAAAAGAGAAAATTTAATAATAAAAGAAGGAGTGGATAAACCTATTGAATTAAATTCGGAATTAATTCGAAAAGAAATTCACAAGATGTTCGGGGGTTCACTAAAACTGCGGCAAATTTCTGCAGCAGGTGATAATAGTTGCGAAGCCGAATTAAATGCAGCCGGAAATGTTAATTTTGATATGGGTCGCTTTGGAATTGAATTTGTTGCCTCTCCACGTCATGCAGATGGGATTGTTATTACCGGTCCAATTTCAGAAAATATGGCAGAACCTGTGCAAATTTGTTATGATGCAACACCTTCTCCCAAAATTATTATACTTGCCGGAACTGATGCAATAAGTGGCGGAATATTTTCTGATAGTCGTGCTATAAACAGAAGTTTTCTTGAAAAATATCCAATTGATTTATATGTTCCTGGAAACCCAGTTCATCCGCTTACTTTTATAAATGGGGTTTTGAGTTTAATTGCAAAGAGGAAGGGGAATTAGAACAGTTGACAACCATTTGCGCAAGTTTTAAACTTGTCAAATATTATCAATCTTAATAAATTATTCGAAAAATTATACAAAAAATTTAAGAATAGTGAACTAAATCACAGACTTGAGCCTTTCATTGTTTTTTATTCTGTTAATCATTTATAAACCTCAATTAATCAATCAAATTAAAAATAGTAGCTATCTTAAATTTAAAACCGTACCTTTGCAAACTTTTTTAGGAACACATTATTAGTTAAAAAACATGCCAGACATTAGAAATATTGCAATAATTGCACACGTTGACCACGGAAAAACAACATTAGTTGACAGAATACTTAATCAGGTTAAATTGTTCAGAGACAATCAGAATATGGGTGATTTAATTCTCGATTCCAATGATTTAGAACGCGAAAGAGGAATCACAATTCTTGCAAAAAATGTATCTGTTCGCTATAAAGGAATAAAAATTAACATTATTGATACTCCGGGACATGCCGATTTTGGTGGAGAAGTTGAAAGAGTTATAAATATGGCAGATGGAGTATTGCTATTAGTTGATGCGTTTGAAGGTCCGATGCCTCAAACACGTTTTGTATTGCAAAAGGCTATGGAAATTGGTTTAAAACCAATAGTTGTGGTTAATAAAGTTGATAAGCCAAATTGTCATCCAGATGTTGTTCACGAACAAGTATTTGATTTGATGGTAAGCCTTGATGCAAACGAAGAACAACTAAGTTTTCCAACTGTTTTTGGTTCATCAAAACAAGGATGGATGGGTCCTGATTGGAAAAATCCAACAACAGATATTAGTTATTTGTTAGATACAATAATTGATTATGTGAAAGCTCCTGTTTTTGAAGAAGGTCCTTTACAGATGCAGATAACATCGCTTGATTATTCTTCATATGTTGGTAGAATTGCTGTAGGAAGAATTACACGTGGAAGTATTAAAGCAGGAACTACTGTAGCATTGATAAAATCTGAAGGCGAAATTGTCAGAACACAAATAAAAGAACTTTATCTTTTTGAAGGATTAGGTAAAGAAAAGGTAAAATATGAAGTTCATGCTGGTGAGATATGTGCACTAATTGGACCGGAAAATTTTGATATTGGTGATACAATTGCAGATTGGGAACATCCTGAAGCAATTGCCCGCATTAAGGTTGATGAGCCAACAATAAGTATGGTTTTTGCAACTAATAATTCACCTTTTGCAGGTAAGGAAGGAAATTTTGTAACTTCAAGACATTTACGCGAGAGATTATTCAAGGAAACTGAAAAAAACCTTGCTTTAAAGGTTGAAGAGACTGATACAGCTGATAAGTTTTTGGTATATGGACGAGGAATTCTGCATCTTTCAATACTTGTTGAAACAATGCGCCGTGAAGGGTTTGAATTTCAACTAGGACAACCTAAGGTTGTTATAAAAGAAATTGACGGGGTTAAAAATGAACCTATGGAATCATTAACCATTAATGTTCCTGAAAACTTTGCAGGTAAAGCTATTGAAATTGTTGCCCGTCGCAGAGGTGACTTAATGAAATTTGAAACCAGAAATGATAGAGCAGTATTAAAATTTGATATTCCTGCAAGAGGATTAATAGGTTTAACAAATAACATATTAACTGCAACCGAGGGTGAGGCAATAATGGCACACAGGCTTAAAGGTTTTGAGCCCTGGAAAGGTGATATTATTACACGTATTAATGGATCTTTGATTGCAATGGAAACAGGTCAGGCAATAGCTTTTGCGATTAACAAATTGCAGGATAGAGGTAAGTTTTTTGTAAATCCAGGCGAAGAAACATATGCTGGTCAGATAATCGGCGAAAATACTCGCGAAGATGATATGGTTGTTAATATTAATAAAAAGAAGCAGCTTACCAATATGCGCGCAAGTGGAACAGACGAAAAAATGTTTATAACACCTGCTATTAAATTTTCTCTCGAAGAGTATATGGAGTATATAAAGGAAGACGAATATGTAGAGATAACTCCAAAATCAATGAGAATGCGCAAAATATTACTTGATGAGAATGCGCGAAAACGTGCAAAGAATGCAGGTCAGTCGGGACAATAAATATTGCAAGTTGTTAGTTAAGATTCGTTGTTAAATTTCGAGAAGAAAGGAAACAAAATTTCAACTTTTGTTCCTTTTGGGTTATTGTTAATATCGTAAAGATCTACATAATTAATCTCAATTTTACGATTAAACATTTGATTAATTATCTCAATTCTTGAGTTTGTGATTTTTGTTCCAAGAGATTTATGCTCAGGTTTATAAAGTGCTTTAATTTCTTCAGCCCGTTTTCTTCCAATTCCGTTATCTTCAATATAGCATAAAAGAATGTTGTTTGAGTTCTCAAATTTAACATTGATTCTACCTTCCTTATCATTTTCTAAATGCATTAATCCGTGCCATATTGCATTTTCAATATGTGGTTGTATAATAAGCGGAGGAATATATGTAGATTCAACATCAATGTCGTTATCAATAATTAGTTCGAATTGAAATTTGTTTTTATATCGTACTTGTTCTAATTCAAGATATAACTGTAAGGCTTCTATCTCAGTAAATAAAGGGATAAGGGTAGTTTGAGAATTATCAAGAGTAAGTCTCATTAGCTTAGAAAATTTTGAAATGTATTTACTCGATGAAATTTTATCGTTGTTTAATAAATAGTATTGAATAGAATTTAAAGTATTAAAAATAAAATGAGGATTCATTTGTTGATTAACAGCTTTTTGCATGTATTGAATCAAGTCTTTTTCTAATTTGCCTCTTTTTTGTTTTCCTTTATAAAGAACTAATATGTAACTAAATATTATTATAACAATTAGCATAATACCTGCACTTAATAACCAATAGGTAATTACCTGATTAGTTTCCAGCTCTTCTTTCTTTTTATTAGATTCAAGTGTTTTTATTTTATTCTCATTTATAAGATAAGAAATTTGTTTTTCTTTTTTTTCTGTTTCGTATTTTATATTAATATCTGCTATTTGTTTTCTTAGATCTTCGTTTAATAAACTATCTTTTGCGACTATTAGAAGTTTCTGATAATATAAAGCTTTTTTAAAGTCATTAACGTTTTCATATGCAATAGAAAAGTATTCATAAGCATATCGTTTTTGTGGAAGTGAATTAATGCTATTTGCAATTTCAAGCATCTCGTTTAAGCAGGATAGTGCCTCTTTATTTTTATTTAGCTCAATGTACATTGAAGCAATATTTCCTAATGTTATTGCTATTCCTTCTTTTTCATTAAGTTTCTTTTTTAAATCTAGTGAGATAGAGTAATTTTTAATTGCCAAGTCATATTTTTTTACATGTCCATATGTGTTCCCTAAATTGTTATAACTTACAGCAACACCCTTAATGTTTCCACATGTTTCTCTTAGTTTTATTGCTTCTTTATAACACTTTATAGCTTGATTGTAATTTTTTTTATCGTTATATACAGTGCCTAGGTTATTATAAATATTAGCAATCTCTGAGAAATTATTAGTGTTTTGTAATAAATGTAAAGATTTTAAATAATATTCTTCTGCTTTACCTAAGTTAGACATGTAATAATGTACATTTCCAATACTTTGCAGAGCAAGTGCAATTTTTAAGGTGTCTTTAACTTTATCACTTTCATTATATGATAATTGAAAAGCTGAAATTGCTTCTAAGTATTTTCCCTGCCGGTTTTTTATATTTCCTATATTTAAATATGTTGTAGCAATGTTTTTTGTGTCTTTTACTGATTTGAATTTTTTTAGTGCCAAATTTAATACACTGTCTGCTTTAAAATAATCACCTGATGCTTTATATTCAATTCCAAGAAATCTTAGGGCAGTTGCCTCAAAATGTACGTTGTTAATTTTATTTGCTATTAATGCAGAATGTTTGTAACAAAATATAGCAGAATCGTTATTTATTTGCTCATAATAACTGCCTATGTTTAATAATGTTTTAATTCGAGTAGTATCTGTTGTAGATTTATTGTAACATTGCCATAGGCTGTCTATCTTAATGTTATCAGCATTAACATTAAGACAATTAATTGTAAAAACGATAATATATAAAAATAAAAACTTCAATAATTTTCTTGTATTAATCAGAATATTTGTAAAAGTACTAAAAATATTAGCAAAACTTAACAATATTGTTTAATTTCTTTTGTAAAGAAAGTTCTAGTTGTAAAGTTTTTTTTATTCTTAAATATTTTAATAAATTTGTAAAACAATTAACCAAAATTTAAATTTATGAAAAAAGTATTTTACGTATTTTTATTAATGATATTGGGAGCAAATTTTACTTTCGCCCAATTATCAGACAGAGTAAACAGTCCAAGCACCTTTAAAATTGGAACAAGACCAGTTGCAGGTAATTGGGGTATCGTATTTGCACCTGGATACCAGGATTTTAAAGATATAGTGAATCGTATTGATGGAAAAGATTCAACTAATGTTGCAAATGTTTTACCTGTTATTGCATTAAGAATGTACAAATCTGACAATTTAGTTTTAAGAATCGGACTTCGCACAAAATCCAGTAATCTTAAAATTGCAGGTACAGTTGTTCCACCAACTGGAGGCGGTAACTTTATTAGCGAATTAAAATACCAGAGAAGGAATGCTGAATTATATCTAACACCAGGACTTGAGTATCATTTTTCAAAATCAAATATTCTTGATGTATATCTTGGAGCATGCTTACCACTCGGTTATTTTAAAGAAAATGAAACAGACTATATGAAGATGTTAGACCTAACAGTTGACTATACAAGTTATGAAAGAAAAAGATTTGGATTTGCATACGGTTTTGAAGGATTTATCGGAGTTCAGTCATTTGTAGCCGATCTTCCATTTTCAATTGGACTTGAACTTGGTAGTACTGCTTTAGGAAAATTAGGGAAAAAATGGAAAGTTGATTCATACAGAGTTGCTGGTGGAGTTGCAACTAATCAAACATATTATACTGTAAACTTAGACAATGATGACAAGATTGATCCTACTTTTGTTGGCTTAATCGTTACAGGTGAAGATTACAGTAAGCTTTCAGCCAAATCATTTAACATTGATGGAATGGCAAGACTTACATTAAGTTATTATTTTAACAAGTAATTATTCAATCTAAATTTTAGTTTATGAAAGTATTAAATAAAATATTTATACCACTTGTTTTAATAACGTTGCTTGCATCATGTAGCGTTAAAACAAACAAGCTGATGAGAACAGGTACATTTATGCCTAACGATATTCAATTACATCAAACCATGAGTGATTTCGAATATCTTGGAGAAGGTGAAGTGTCTGTTGAATATGGACGTTATTTCTTCTTCTTTTCTCATTTAAATTTAATTAATGGAAAAGAAGTAGCACGTAGAAACCAAACTATTATTAATTTTAGTGGTAATGGTAATTTCAGTTACACTCTATTACCTAACATGAAAATCAGAAGAGCATTATATGAAATGCATGTTAAATATCCAACTGCTGATTTCTTGGTGCCGGTAAATATAATTACAGAAAAGCAGGGAATGTTTCTTGGTAGTAAAGTTAAGCAGACCATGAAAGTCAAGGCATATAAAATAAAAGACAAATAAATTTTTAAAAATCCCTGTCGTAAGATGGGGATTTTTTTTATTTTTGCTTATTAATAATCTTATATACTGTGCGATCATTATTCTTTTTTATAGCTCTCGCTTTTTTTTCTTTTTCGTGTAGAAAGGAAAAAGAGCCGTTGTTGATTTTTATTAGTCCAACTCAAAGTACTTATAACCTTAGTCCTGAAGATATTTTCAGAGTAGAGATTACTAGCTCCTCAGGGTATGAACTTAAAAAGTTGAAAATTACTCAAAGGCAGGTTAATTCAATATCAACTAATATTTTAGATTCAGCGATTTCTGGAAGTAAACTATCTTATACTTTTGAATATAAAGTTCCCGCTGGAAATGATACAACACAGTATGTAATTGAAATTTCAATTTTCGATGTGTCAGGAGAAAAAATTTCAGCAGGATTAGTAGTTAATGTTTTTCCAGAAGATTTATTACTTGAAGAAACTGCTGGTCATGAAATGTTTTCGCGGGCATCTACAGGATTTGATGCTTATAATTTAGCAACTGGTAATCCATTACATTCTGAATCTTCTGATTCCTCAGAAATGAATATTTTGGATTTAACAAATGACACAATAAATCCGAATGTTCTTTTACGAAAGTGGGGATCTCCTGCTGGTAATAAGTTTGTTCGTTTTACAGATTTTGATTATCCAAATGCTACATTTAGTATGTTACGTAATTCGTATGATGCTGGAATAAAAAATACCTTTATGGAAAATATTTCAAACGGAGATATTATACTTACTAAAATTGGTAATCCAGCAATTGATACAGGTTATGTTGCCATAAAAGTGGTTCTTATATTAGATGAAGATTCAACTCAGCTTGACAGATATATTTTTAATATTAAAAAGCAAAAAAGATGAAATATATTTTCATTATTATAATATTATTTGTTAGTATTGTTGTTTATTCTCAGTCAATTGATGTAAGAAGATCTGTTTGGGGTGCCTCTTCTGCAGATGTTAAAAAAGTTGAGCTACCTTTAGTTCCTTCTTTAGAAAAGGATAGTAATTGTATTTCTCAGAAACAGGCAAATAAAATAATCTCATATTCAAATGTAGTAGTTGAAAAACAACTTGCACAAATAGATTATTTTTTTAGAAATGATAAATTAATTGCAATTAGTTTTACAATTAACCAAAATAAAGACTCTGTATATTCAGGTCTTTATTCTAAAATTAATAAAGTGCAGGGAATTTTTAATAAATTTGTGCAGGTAAAAGGTATGAAGCCTGTTTATTGCTGGACATACGACAATGGAAGCTTTAAACAGCAATCAAGAAAAACAGCATGTACATTTTCTGACAAAACAACAGCAGAAGAATTAGAACAATATGGTTTAACTATACAAATTGTAAATAGGGCATTATTTGTT
The DNA here is from genome assembly GCA_016218155.1 of Bacteroidia bacterium. NCBI lineage: Bacteria > Pseudomonadati > Bacteroidota > Bacteroidia > Bacteroidia bacterium. The sequence goes on along the minus strand of JACREQ010000029.1, from coordinate 64,467 downwards.
CTTGGAAATGACAGGTCATTGGCTTCTTTTGAATTTGATGTTAAAGATAAAGAACGGAATGTTCTTTGCTGGATTAATTTTACTCCAACAAATACTGTTGAACAACAAATACTATCAACTGATTTTTAAAAATTTTTTAGCTATGAAAAAATATATAATTATTCACTTGGCGCTTTTGTTTCCCGTATTACTTTTCAGTCAATCTTATATTGAAGCAAAATGGGAAAAATATTTTGGAGGTAGTTATGACGATAAAGCCAAAACTGTTATTTCTACCGAGACTGGATTTTTGCTTGCTGGTTGGACGCGTTCTTCTGGTAACGGAGGAAAGGATCTGTTAGTTGTTAATCTTGATAAAGAAGGAAATAAAATTTGGGAAAAAACTTATGGATCAACAGAAGATGATTCTGCAAATGTTGTAGTTTCGAATGGGAAAGATGGTTTTGTATTAGCAGGAGTAACCACAGTTAAAGAATCCGGTTATACTCACATCTGGTATATTGGTATTGATAAGAACGGAGAAAAAAAATGGGATAGAATTCAGGGTGGTGCAACTTTAGATTGTGCAAAAGAAATAATACCAACAAAAGATGGAGGATGTCTCATTATTGGAGCCCTAGAAGCTAAAGGCGATCATGATCGTGATATGTTGGCTTTAAAAGTAGATAGTAAAGGAAATAAAGAATGGCATGCAACATTTGGAGGCAGATATTATGATGATATGGCTTATGGTGCTGTTCCTTTAACTGATGAAGGTTTTATTCTTGTTGGCTATACAAAATGTAAAGGTGCTGGTGAAGAAGATCTGTACGTTGTTAAAATTGACAAGTATGGAACAATGAAATGGGAAAAAACATTTGGTGGTGCCGGTTCAGATATTGGACGTGATATTTCAGCCACTTCTGACGGAAGGTTTATAATTTGTGGGTCTACCCGTTCTAAAGGTTTTGGAGAAGAAGATATGTATGTTATTAAAATTGATAATATAGGTAACATTGAATGGGAGAAAACGTTTGGTGGATCTGCAACTGATATTGCTAATGCGGTTGTTTGTACAGCTGACAAAGGCTGTGTTGTTGCCGGTTATACAAAGTCGAAAGGTAATGGTAAAGAAAACTCTTATTTAATCAAACTTGATAATAAAGGTGAAATTTGTTGGGAAAGAAGTTTTGGAAAAAAGCAATGGGATGTTGCAGAATCAATAATTTTGCTGCCTGATAATGGATATCTCGTTGCAGGTTGTTCTGAATCTATGGCAGGTGGAGAGTCAGATATGTGGGCGCTTAGAATTTCTGATAACACTGAACCTGTAATTAAAATGTATGTTGAAAAGAAATTATCTGATTGGGAGAAAAAGGGACCTGGTGAATCTGATCAGGATCTTGCAGCAAGAATATCTCCGTTAAATAAAGAAAACAAACTAACAGAACTTCGTAAAGAAGCCATGATATTTTATAGTAATGAAGATGGATCATTAGCTCAAAATACTGCCACTCAGAATCAAAACAATATAGATGAACCATTGTACCGTGGTGGTGGCGATCCTTTAGCTGGTATGAATGTAAAAAGTACTGCTAACAAACAACCTATTCAAATAGGAAATTATTATGCGTTAATAATTGGAATTGATAATTATACAGGAGAATGGGCAAAACTAAAAAATGCTGTTGCCGATGCAAAAGCGGTTGAGAATTTATTAAAAACAAAATATCGCTTTAATAGTTTCCGTACTTTATATAACGAACAAGCAACACGAGATAATGTTATTAAAGAATTTGAATGGTTAGTGAAAAATGTTAAGGCAACAGATAATTTGCTGATTTATTATTCAGGTCATGGTGAATTTAAACAAGAACTTAATAAAGGTTATTGGGTTCCAGTTGATGCTGCTACAATGTCTACATCTAATTTTATTTCGAATAATGATATTCAGACTTTCTTAAGTGGTATAAAGTCAAAACACACTCTTTTAATTGCTGATGCTTGTTTTAGTGGTGATATTTTCAGAGGCAAAACAGTTTCTGTTCCTTATGAAAATTCTGATAAGTATTATGAGAAAGTGTATAATCTGCCATCAAGAAAAGCAATTTCATCAGGCGGTATAGAACCTGTAATGGATGGTGGAAGAGATGGTCATTCTGTTTTTGCATATTATTTATTAAAGACACTTAATACAAATACAAGTAAATATTATGATGCAAGTCAGCTTTATGATAATATAAAAATTCCAATAGTAAATAATTCGGAGCAAACGCCTAATTTTAATCCTATAAAGGATAGTGGCGACGAAGGTGGACAATTTTTATTTATACTTAAATAGAATATGAGACTGCCACTTTTGGCAATATTGTGTAATTTGTTGTTAGGTTGCTTTACTGTCTCTGCTCAGCAAAATAATTTCAGAATGTTTTCTTTAGAAGACGGGCTTCCTCAATCAGAAGTCCGTTCTATTTTTGAAGATTCGCGAGGCTATTTATGGGTAGGCACAAATTCAGGTGGCGCTGCAAGATTTGATGGTATTCATTTTACAGTTAAAAATAAAAAGTCCGGACTAATTGGGAATACCATCTATTCAATGATAGAAGATAATAAAGGTCAACTATGGTTTGGTACAGATGAGGGAATTTCTGTTTATGATGGATTTAGAATCATAAATTATTCGGTTAAAAACGGACTTTCAAATAATCTTGTTTATAAGATTTTTGAAGATTCTAATGGAAATATCTGGGCTGCAACAACAGGCGGGGGTGTTAATATAATTAGTGTTAAGTCAAATGATTCTTTAGATGTAACAATTCTCAATAAAGATAATGGACTTTCTGGAAATTTTGTTTTTGATTGTGTCGAAGATAAGTTTGGTAGAATATGGTTAGCTACTTATGAAGGTGGAATCAGCGTTGTTACAATTTCAAAGAATAAAAAAATAAGTATTAAGATAGTTCCTGAACAAAAACTTCCTTCACCTAATTTACTTTCTTTTGGAAAGACTCCTGATGGAGATATTTGGGCAGGGACAGTTAATATGGGTGCATTTCTTGTTTCTTATTCTGATACCATAAATTTTTCTGTAAAAAAGAAAATAGATTTTTCAAATGGTTATGAAAACAACAGAACCTGGAAAATTTATACAGATGAAAAAAAGAGAACCTGGTTTGCAACAGATAAATCAGGTGTTATTAGATTAAATGAAAATGGCAGCTTAACTTCTTTCTCCGACAAGCAAGGTTATCCAAATAATCAGGTTCTTACTATATTTGAAGATTCTGAAAATAATTATTGGTTTGGAACAATGGGCAGTGGCTTATGTAAATATTATGGCGATTATTTTGCACATTACACTGCAAAAGAGATTCTAACAGAGAAGATATATGCTGTTGCTCAATCAAAAGATGGAACTTATTGGATTGGTACTGGTGGTAAGGGTTTAGTTAAACTAAAATTTGATAAAAATAACAATCCGGTTATTAAAATATTTAACGAAAAAGATGGATTGTATGATCCTTCAATTAACTCAATTGCAATTGATAAAAACGGCGTGTTATGGCTTGCAACATCAAGTGGTATTTTCAGCTATAATAATCAGGTTTTTACAAATTTTACAACAGATGATGGTTTAGTTGATAATCGTGTAAATTGTGTTTTTATTGATTCCCGAAATCGCTTGTGGTGTGGAACAATGGGAGGACTTAGTAAATATGATGGCAAGTTTTTTAATATAGATGAAGAAAAATATGGATTAATAAATAATGAAGTTCAAACAATAACAGAAGACAAAGAAGGTACTGTCTGGATTGGAACACTTGGTGGAATCGCTCGTTTTAAAAACAATGAAATGACTGATTTTGATGAAGAGGAAGGGTTAATGGATAAAAAAATTAAATGCATCGTTTGTGATCCAACAGGTAATGTCTGGATAGGCTCATTTGGAGTAGGTGTTTACTTATATGATAAAAGAAAAGAAGGCCAAAAGAAAATTGTTCTAAAGGCGGATGAAGATTTTTTAAATACAGGAAATATTTATTCTTTAATCTTTTCAAATGATACTACTTTAATTATTGGTACCGAAAATGGGATGAAGATGATAATAATGGATAGAAATTATAAATTTAAACGAATTTATAATTTTGATAAAACTAATGGTTTTATTGGTATTGAAAATAATCTTAATGCTATTCTTAAAGATAATCAGAACAATATTTGGTTTGGTACCGCAAAAGGGTTAACTCGATTTTCGCCCTCACTATATCATGCTAAGAATGTTGCACCTAAAACCCATATTGTTGATTTAAAGTTGTTTTACAAATCCATTGATTGGTTATCAAAAGCAGATTCTGTTACTCAGTGGTCTAAAATACCAAATGATTTAGAACTTTCATATACTGACAATCATTTAACTTTTTGCTTCGAAGGGATTTCACTCACAAATCCGGAAAAAGTAAATTATCAATGTATGCTTGAAGGGGTTGATAAAGAGTGGTCGCCGCCAAGGCAAAACAATGAAGCACAATATCCTGGACTGGAACCTGGCGAATATACTTTTAAAGTAAGAGCATCAAATGAATTTGATACATGGAATAGTGAACCGCAAATATTTCATTTTGTTATAAATCCTCCTTTTTATCGCACATGGTGGTTTTATACTATATGTTTAATTTTTATTGTGTCAATAATTATTTTGTATATTAAATGGCGTGAAGCAAAACTAAAGCGCGACAAAGCAGTTTTGGAACAAACTGTAAAAGAAAGAACAGCCCAGGTTGTTAAACAAAAAGAGATTCTTGAGGTTCAAAAGCAAGAAATAACAGACAGTATTCATTATGCAAGTCGTATTCAAAGAGCAATACTTCCAGCAGAATCATTAATAAACTCAATTCTAAAAGATTATTTTATTCTTTATAAACCACGTGATATTGTTAGTGGTGATTTTTTCTGGACAACCTTAAAAGACGATAAAATTGTGCTCACTGTTGCGGATTGTACAGGGCACGGAGTACCCGGAGCTTTTATGAGCATGTTGGGGGTATCCTATTTAAATGAGATTGTAAATGAAAAAGGAATTGTTAATCCTGACGAAATTTTAAATAACCTAAGAGCTAATATAATTAATGCTCTTCAGCAAAAGGATACAATGGGTGGGAGTAAGGATGGGATGGATATTGCCCTTGTGTCTATTGATATAAAGAAGCAAATTATTAATTATGCAGGTGCTAATAATTCATTATTAGTAGTTCGCGAAAATCAACTTAATGAGATAAAGGCGGATAAGATGCCTATTGCTATTTATCTTAAGATGGATAGTTTCTTAAATCATGAGATACCTTATCAAAAAGGTGATGTTATTTATCTGTTTTCGGATGGTTATACTGACCAGTTTGGTGGTCCAAGAGGAAAGAAATTTATGTCAAAACATTTTAAAGAGTTTCTACTTTCAATACACGATTTACCAATGATTACTCAACAACATAAGTTGGATCAGAAAATAGAAGACTGGAAATTGGAAAGCAGCCAATCACAAAACGATGATATTTGTGTTATTGGTTTAAGGTTATAAGATTTGTTAATTCAACAAATTCATCAACTGTAAGTTGTTCGGCGCGTTTACTAAGCAAAGGATGCGAAAGTGCATTTGAAGTACCGATTGCTTTTAAACTGTTTGATAATGTTTTTCTTCTTTGGTTAAATGCTGCTTTAACAACACTAAAAAACATTTTCTCGTCACAGTTAAGGTTTTCACGATTATTTCTGGTTAATCTTATAACAGCAGATTTAACTTTTGGTGGGGGAGAAAAAACTTTCTCGTTAACTGTAAATAAATACTCTATGTTGTAAAATGCCTGAAGAAGTACACTTAAGATACCATAAACCCTGCTTCCAGGCTTTTCTGCAATTCTTTGAGCAACCTCTTTCTGAATCATGCAAATTACTTCGTCAATCTGATTTCTGTTTTCAAGAACTTTGAAGAAAATCTGGCTCCCAATATTGTATGGGAAGTTTCCAATTATTGCAAAATTATCAGAAAAAAGATCTTTAGTATTTATTGTTAGGAAGTCAGCATGAATGAGCTGCTCAGGTTCCAGTTTAAAGTTTTCATTAAGAAACTGTATCGATTCCCTATCAATTTCAACGAGTTTAAAACTTTTATAATTTTTTTCGAGAAGGTATTTGCTTAACACACCTTTACCAGGGCCAATTTCGAGAATATTCTCTTTGTGATTAAGGCTATCTACAATTTTTCGGGCAATATTCTGATCAATTAAAAAATGTTGTCCAAGGCTTTTTTTAGGTCTAACATAGCTCATAATATATTTTTACGCTGTACCCCTTAATACGTCTTTAAGTTTTTCATTTTGTGAAGGACTCCCGAGTACGAATAACTTGTCGTCGCTATGAATTAAAGTATCTGCAGAAGGGTTAATAATATAATTTCCATCACCGGTTCTAATTCCAAGAATATTAGCGCCTGATGCATTTCTTACATCAAGATCGCGTATAGATTTATTAATAAAAACAGAATGTGAACAAGAAACCTCATCTACTTTAATATCTCTTTTTTGCTGTAAGAATATATGTTCCATAAATTCTACAACATCTGGCTGTACTACCAGTTTTGCCATTCTGTTTCCACCAATTTTATCAGGCATAATTACATTATTAGCACCAGCTCTTTTTAATTTCTTTATAGCATGATTATCGCTTGCTCTTGAGACTATTGTTATTTTGTTGTTAAGTTCTTTTGCTGTTAGCACAATATAAAGATTGTCTGCATCATTTGGCATAGTTGTTATTAGTGCTTTGGCTGACTCAATATTTGTTTCTCGTAATACATCTTCATTTGTTGCATCACCTTCAATAAACAATATATCAGGATTAATTTTAAGTTGCTCTGTAATTTCAGTAGCTTTTTCAATAACTACTACTTTTTCATTGTGTTCTAACAATTCTCTTATTGTTTCGGTTCCGTTATTTCCGTACCCACAAACAATAATATGCCCGTTTAGTTTTGAGATTTTATTTTTCATTTTAGCAAATAGAAAATAGTTTCTAAAAAAACCTTCAACCATGAATTTGGTAAAGGTAGTAATTACATAACCGAAACAGCCAAAACTTAATATAATAAGTAATGAAGTAAATATTTTTCCACTATCGCTAAGTGGTTTTATTTCACGAAACCCTACAGTACCAACAGTTTCTATAGTCATGTAAAATGCATCAAGAAATCTGTAATTCTCGATAAACATATAACCAAAAATTCCTAAACTAATAATGCCCAGAATTAATCCTAACAAAACATAAATAGATCTGAAACTTATTTGTTTTTTCATATTAATTGCTTTGTTGATCTGATTATTGTTGTTCCAGTCTGGCATTTCAAACACTTACGATTCATACAATAATTATTGTAAAGTTGTATTAATGCCTGAGATTCCAAAGCATTTTTAGCTTTAATATTAAGACCATTCCATTGGTTAATAATTGTATTTTTTTCGGCTGGTAATTGTTCTAAAAATTTTAATGCTCTTTCAGAAATTTCCTCTTTTCCTTTTTCCTTACCATAAATGAAAAGAAAAGGAATAACAGTATTAATTATAAGTATTTGAATAGATTCTTTCCCTAAAGTTTTTTCTTCGTTAGGCGAATGTTTTTCAAATGCATAATGTGTATCCCAATATTCTGATGCTTTTAATGAAAATAAATCTATTAGGGAAGTCAAACTTTTTTGTTCAATAATTTTTGAAAACAATGACGAGGATTGATGAATAAGTGATGCGAATTGTGCAATTCTAATTGTTGGAAAGTTAACAGGTCTAACTCTTAAAAATTTCCATACCGAAGGCTGTAACGGTGTTAATGCAAACTTTGTTTTAAGAAAAGTGTATTCACTGTTTAATGTTCTGATGTAAGAATGTTCTGACTTTTTAGGGAGTAAACCCGACTGTCCAAATAAAATAGCCTCTATTTGAAGTAAATTATTTTTTTGTTTTGCTAAATCTTTTAAATTAACAGACTCTGCAAGCATTAAAAATGGTTGATTATTTACTCTGAATCCAAAGTTTTTTGCAATATTAATATAAAAAACTTCTTCCCAGTTATTTCCCCTTTTTAAAAGATCTTGTTTAATTAAGTCCGTTTTATTTTTTAGCCTTTCAACTGCAAGAGAGGTAAAATACAGACTAAAAAAATTTGTGTCAATATTTTTTATATGTCTTGAACAGGCAATTTTATTAGCCGAACCATAAAGTTTATGGTAATTCTCTAAAGCAATTTTATTATAATTTAATTTAATAGTAGGTAATGGTAAATTGTTTATTGAAATATCAGTATCGTATTCTTCAACAATGTGTAGAATAACATTGTTATATGCTAAATCATTTGAATGTTTATGCTTTTTCCAGTCTGAAGCTCTTAAATGTATTTCTACATTTCCTGCCCATTCAATTCCGTTAATTCTAATTCGTGCATTAAAAAAATCGGGTCCTGCATCTGTATTATATTGACCAGTCGAAATAATGTCAATTTCTTCACCTGTAAAGGCCTTTAGCTTCTCTCGTTCAAAAAGTCCGAATTGCCAAACAAAGTGAAGAAAATCTTCAGTCATATTATATAATCTTATGTTCCTTTAGCAATGTCTCCATTTCAATTTGAACTTTTTGTGCTTCTTCAGAAGCGCGTTCTGCAAATTTCTCAGTTGAATCGGCAAAAATAATTGCACGTGAGGAGTTTACTATTAAACCGCATTTTGAATTCATTCCATATTTTGCAACTTCACTTAAACTTCCGCCTTGTGCGCCAACACCCGGCACTAATAAAAAATGCTCAGGTACTAATTTTCTTACATCAGTTAGCATCTCAGCACGTGTAGCACCAACAACGTACATCATTTGATCAGCAGTAGCCCATTTCTGAGATATTTTAAGAACTTTTTCAAATAGTTTTTCCCCTTCTGGATTAGTCAGAAACTGAAAGTCATTTGCTCCTTTGTTTGATGTTAGCGCTAACAAAATAACAAATTTTCCGGGATATGATAAAAACGGACTCACGCTATCTTCTCCCATATAAGGAGCAACTGTAACAGCATCAAAAGGTAATTTTTCGAAGAATGCCTGTGCATACATTTTTGATGTGTTTCCAATATCTCCACGTTTTGCATCTGCAATAATAAATATCTCAGGATAAAAATCTTTAATGTATTTAACTGTTTTTTCAAGGCTTTGCCATCCGCTAATACCAAGGCTTTCATAAAAAGCAAGATTTGGTTTATAGGCAATGGTATATTTTGCAGTAGCATCAACAATTGCTTTGTTAAATGCATAAACAGGATCATTAGTTTGTTTTAAACAAGCCGGAATTTTATCAAATTCAGAATCAAGTCCAACACACAAAAAGCTTTTTTTATTTACAATTTGTTTAAATATATCTTGTGAAGTCATAAAATGTTTTTTATTATACAATAATCAATTATTCTAAATTTCTGATTCTTTCATTTTTTCAGCATTTTCTGCCATTTGAAGCTTGCTGATTAATTCATCAATATCACCATTAATTACAGCGTCTAAGTTATATAAGGTAAGATTTATTCTGTGATCTGTTACACGATTCTGAGGGTAATTGTATGTTCTGATTTTTGCAGATCTATCACCTGTTGAAACCATGGTTTTTCTTTTGGCAGCAATTTTATCCATGTGTTTTTGATACTCCATATTATAAATTCTGGTACGGAGTTCGCCCATTGCCTTTTCGTTATTTTTAATTTGCGATTTCTCGTCCTGACAGCTTACTACAATACCTGTTGGAATATGTGTAAGTCTAACCGCCGAATAGGTTGTATTTACTGATTGTCCGCCTGGGCCACTTGAGCAAAAAGTTTCTTTTTTAATGTCGTTTTGATTTACAACAATATCAAATTCTTCTGCTTCCGGAAGTACAGCAATTGTTGCAGCCGAAGTATGAACTCTTCCCTGAGTTTCAGTTTGAGGAACGCGTTGTACACGGTGTACACCCGATTCGTATTTTAGAATTCCATAAACACCATCTCCTGTTACTTTACAGATTAACTCTTTGTACCCGCCAACAGTTCCTTCAGAAAAACTTGTAACTTCAACTTTCCATTTTTTATTTTCGCAGTATTTGTTATACATTCTGTACAAATCACCTGCAAAAATTGAAGCCTCATCACCACCAGTTCCTGCTCTAATTTCAAGAATTGCATTTTTGAAATCTTCAGGATCTTTAGGTAGCATCAGTATTTTAATTTCTTCTTCAATTCCTGTAATTTTTAATGTTAATTCTTCAAGTTCGGCTTTTGCCATATCGCGCATCTCTTCATCCTTTTCATTAGCGATAATTTCTTTTGCACTCTGTATATTACTTAATGAGTCAATATATATTTTATATGACTGAATAAGTGGTTCGAGATTACGGTATTCTTTACTTAAAGAAATAAACCTTTTCATATCAGAAATAACTTCAGGATTTGTAAGTTGCTCTCCGATTTCGTTGAATTTTATATTTATTGAAGCTAGTTTATCTAGAATTACATTGTCGTTCATCTTAATTTATTTTAAATAAGTATACTCACCATATTGGCTTGAAATAGTTAGTTTTTTTCCTTCAAATTGTTCACAGTGCCCAATTATTTTTGCATCAATGTTAAATGAGTTTGAAATTGAAATTATGTCGTTTGCAAATTCTTTTTTAGTGTATATTTCTAATCTATGCCCCATGTTAAATACTTTGTACATCTCTTCCCATGGTGTTTCTGATGCAGATTGAATTACAGAAAAGAGTTTTGGTGTGGGGAAAAGATTATTTTTAACTATGTGCAGATTATTAACAAAGTGGAGAACTTTTGTTTGTGCTCCTCCTGTACAATGAACCATTCCATGGATATTACCCTTATGCATCTTAAATATTTCATTTATTAAAGGTGCATATGTTCTAGTTGGAGATAGAACCATTTTGCCCGCGTTTAATGGGTAATCAGGTATTGTTTCTGTAAGGGTATGTTTTCCTGTATAAACTAAATTGCCCGATATTGCTGGGTTATAGCTTTCAGGGTATTTTGATGCAATGTAATTTGAAAAAACATCATGTCTGGCAGAAGTCAAACCATTACTACCCATTCCGCTGTTATACTCAGTTTCGTATGTCGATTTTCCATCAGAAGCAAAACCAATAATTACGTCATCGGGTAAAATGTTATGATTTGAAATGATGTCTGATTTTTTCATTCTGCAAACTACTGTAGAGTCTAATATAATTGTTCTGACCAAATCCCCTACATCTGCTGTTTCACCCCCAGCTGAATAAGCCTCAATGCCTAAGTCGCGAAGATCTGAAAGAACTTCTTCGAAACCATTTATTAAGGCAGAGATAACTTCTCCTGGTATAATGTTTTTATTTCTACCTATTGTTGAAGAAACAATAAATGGCCCTGTAGAACCAATGCATAGCAAATCATCAATATTCATAATAATTGCATCTTGTGCAATGCCTTTCCATACAGATAAATCGCCTGTTTCTTTCCAATAAAGGTATGCTAAAGAAGTTTTTGTGCCGGCACCATCAGCATGCATTGCTATGCAATAATTATTGTCATTTGTTAAATAATCTGGTAGAATTTTACAAAAGGCATTTGGGAAAAGCCCTTTGTCAATATTCTTTATTGCATTATGGACATCTTCCTTGGCTGCTGAAACACCTCGCTCACTATATCTTTCGTTCTGGCTCATTTTATTGTAAAAAAAACGTTCCGGCAGTACCGGAACGTTTCATTTTTATGTAAAGAAGTTATTGATTATTATTTTCTGGTGTATTCTCAGGTGTAGTATTATTTTCAGGTGTCTCGTTTGGTAAGTTTGTTGGAGCAATTACATTTTGTTTTTTTGAAACATAATCTTCACGAAGTACACGGAATTCGGTACGACGATTTGCCTGGTGACAAACTTCCTGTTCCTCAACCGTAGAAAGTTTTTTAATGAATGGCTCAGTTAGAATATCATCGGCTTTTAGAAAACCGGAATAACGTTCAGCTAATTTTTTGTCAACCTTTTTAGGAGTTGTTTCACCATATCCTTTTGCTACTAGTCTGTCAGATTCAATACCTTTTTCAATTAGATAATTAACAACAGATTGAGCGCGTTTTTGTGATAAGTCAAGATTGTATTTATCATCAGATCTAAAGTCGGTATGAGAACCTAACTCTATAACAATATTTGCATTATTGTTTAATGTTTTTACTAATTCATCAAGAGAAACCATCGACTCTGGTCTTAAATCCCATTTTCCTAAATCGTACTCAATATTTTGAAGAACAATAGGTTCTCTGATTGCATCCATACAGATATCAAGTTTGAAATCTTTATTTTCTTCCAAACCTTTGGTTGATTCACCGCCATTACCACTAAGAAATTTTTCTTTAGATGTGAAAATTTGATAATCGGTATTGGGATTTAGTTTAAATTTATATGAGCCATCTGCTTCGCTAACCATTTCTACAGAAGTTCCATCACTACCTTTTAATAATACTTTTGCTCCAATTACTAATTCATCGGTTTTACAATCTTTTATTAAACCTGAAATATTAAATTGAAGTGGAGGAAGATAAAATTGGTAAATATCGTTACCACCTTTTCCACCTTTACGGCTTGAACTAAAAAAACCTCTTTCTGTTTCACCTTCGTATATAATTCCAAAATCATCTGAATTTGAGTTAATGGGTGATTTTAGATTGGAAATTTTATATTTTGAAGTTTTAGCATCCGGATTTGCCTCAAAAATATCAAGTCCTCCCATTCCAATATGGTAATCGCTTGAGAAATACAGTTTTCCGTTATTTCTTATGTATGGAAAAACTTCATTCCCAGGAGTGTTTATTTCTGGTCCAGCATTAATAGCATCACCATTCCAAGGTCCGTTCTTTTTGTCGCGTTTAATCATCCAAATATCACGGGCACCGTATCCGCCAGGTAGATTTGCTGCAAAGTAAAGTGTCATTTCGTCATCAGAAATAGAAGGATGCCCAATAGAAGTACTGTCAACAGCACCATTAATTAAAATTTCAGTTGACTCACCCCATGCAGTTCCCTTACGTGCTGACTGATATAATTTACAACCCAGTATTAATTTTTTATCAACTCTACAACGTGTAAAGTATAATGTATTTCCTTTTAAATTAAGAGAAGAAGCGCCTTCGTCATCAGGAGTATTTATGGTTGTTCCTTCAGCAACTTTTGGCTCACTCCATTTTCCTTTGCGATCTAATGCAGTTTCCCATAAATCCATAAAACCAGCTCCAGTTACAGCATGAATTTGATCTCCGGCTGAACCTGAACGATTGGATGTAAAGTAAAGAATTTTATAGTCTTTTTTAGCATATACGGGACTGAAATCCTGGTCTTTAGAGTTGAAAAAAGCCATGTTTTCTACTGCATATCTGGTTGGTTTTTCAATCCATTTTGAAGCAAGTTCGCATGATTTCACCCCAATTTCTGCACGTTTATCACCTGGAACAAGTTTTCCGAAATTATTGTATTCTACAATTGCTTCTTCAAAAGCACCATTCATTTTTAGTGCATCTGCATAGTATAGTACTGCTAACGGATCTGGATATTTAACTTTAATAGCTTTTTTAAACCAAAGTTCAGCTTCTTTTGATTCGTAAAGTGAACGGTAGCTCAAAGCAATTTTAAAAATTAATTCGGCTTTTTTTACAGGATCAGTATATTTTGAATAAGCAACTTTAAAATGTTCTATTGCAGTCCAAAACTCCTGAAATTCGAAAGCTTCTTCGCCTTTCTGGTAATCTTTGCTTTGTCCAAAAGCAACAGAAACAGAAAAAAGCAAAAAAAGTAAAATCGCTGATCGTTTAAGATTCATAGCTTATAACCGGTTTTTATGTTGATGGCGGTAAAAATAAGTATTTTAGTCGAAATAAAAAAAAACAGACTTAAAAAAGAAGAAAACCAACGTAATTTATTTGTTTTTATAAATTGAAACATAAATATTTTTTTAAATGGTTTTTTTTAATTATTCGTTAAGTAGAATAAATACAGGTACATACAAAAATTTTACATTTTAATGCAATCATTTTAACTTATATTATAGTTTTCAAAAATTTTACCACGTTATTTAAACTTTTAAAAAAAACTTTTAAAAAAGGTTAATAATAGCATAAACATTTGATTACATAAACAAAGCTATATTCATGTGCTTGTGTTTCAATTATTTTTTTTAATATTAGTTTATTATATTAATTTGCAAATAAAAAATATTTCCATATTTTTGCAAATATTAACTTAAAACCTATTTAATATGAAAAAAGTATTTTTATTAGTTGCAGTTGTGGCTGCTTTTTCTTTTGTTTCTTGTAAAAAAGATCGTACATGTACATGTACAAGAACTGTTGCTACCTCTGCTGGTTCAACATCTTCAACTTCAATTATTACTTATAACAAAACTTTGAAAAAAGATGCTAGATTATTCTGTTTAAGTACTACAGAAACTGACAATGGAGTTACAACTACAGAAGATTGCGAATTAAAATAATTAATTTTTAAATTATTTAAGCGTTTCTCATTTGAGGAACGCTTTTTTTTTACCTAAATTTTATGATTAAAAAGGTATTTCTAATTGTTTTATGTTCTGTATTAGGAGTAATATTTGTGTTTTCCGGAATAAGTAAATTATATCCGATAGAACCTTTTGAATATACTTTTGTAGATATAGGGTTATTTAACTGGCAGATAGCACCTTTTATTGCTCGTATATTTATTGGTTTTGAGTTATTTGTTGGCATATTGTTATTTATTAACTTCAAAAAATTTTCATTTAAGTTAGGTGTTTTGACTTTGCTGTTTTTCTGTATTTATCTTGTTTTATTATTATTATTTAGTGGTAATAAAGGCAATTGTGGCTGTTTTGGTACCTACATTTACATGACACCGTTACAGGCATTAATTAAAAATGTAATTATGATTATTGCTTTTATTATTTTGATGAAATTTTATTCAGGATGGAGTTTAAGCAAGAAAGTAAACATTATTATAACATTAGTTATTGCATCATCATTTATAATGCCCTTTATATTAAATCCAGTAGAGCTTAATTATTCTGAAGCATATCTTAACAAAAAAGAAAATAATTTTAAATTAGAGTTAGATTCTTTATATAAGTATGCAACATTAAGCAAACCACCACAAACTCTTTCACAGGATAAACACATAATAATTTTTTTAAGTTTACGGTGTAAATATTGTAAAATTGCAGCAAATAAAATTAGAATTATTCATGAGAGGAATCCCAAAATTCCATTTTATTTTGTGCTAAATGGAGATATTGAAGATCTTGAACCTTTTTTCGAAAAAACCAGCTCTCAGAATATTCCACATTGTTTACTGTTAGGAAAAAGTTTTGTATATCTTGCAGGAACAAATATGCCTGTTATATATTTGGTAAATAATAGTATAGTAGAGAATGAGGTAAATTATATCGATTTGGATCAAGGCGAAATAGAAAAATGGTTAACTCAATAAAATTTGTTATTGGCTGAATAGCATAAACATAACATAGTTTTCTGTTCTTATTTTTTTTTATATCGTTTCAAACTATTAATCTCAATCTTAAATAACTAAGTTAATAACTATCTTTGCAAAAATTTTCTTAAATGCATAAAGCAGGTTTTGTAAATATTATTGGTAAACCCAATGCAGGTAAATCAACTTTAATGAATGCATTGGTTGGCGAGAAACTTAGTATTGTTACTCCAAAAGCACAAACTACCAGACATAGAATCATCTCTATTTTAAACGGTGAAGATTATCAAATTGTATTTTCAGATACGCCTGGTATTATTGATCCGGGATATAAAATGCAGGAATGCATGATGACCTTTGTTGAAGAAGCTTTTAAAGATGCCGATGTTTTAATTTATTTGGTTGATGCCTCAGAAAGACCGGAGAAAGAGCATTTGCCGGTAGATTTATTCACTACTAAAATTCCAATAATACTTGTTATAAATAAAATTGATCAAAGCACACAAGAAAAGATAGAAGAGAATCTGATAAAATGGAAAGCAATATTACCTAATGCAGATCAGCTTGTAATTAGTGCATTAAGAGGGTTTAACATAGAATCTCTAAAAACTTTAATTGTAAATTTATTGCCCGAAAGTCCTCCATATTACGATAAAGATACTTTGACAGATAGAAGTCAGAGGTTTTTTGTAAGTGAGATTATAAGAGAAAAAGCACTTTTAATTTACCATAAAGAAATTCCTTATTGTATAGAGATAGATATTGATGAATTTAAAGAAGAAGAAAATATTTTTAGAATTTCTGCATTAATATATGTTGTTAGAGATTCGCAAAAAGTAATAGTAATTGGTGAGGGTGGAAAAGCAATAAAAAGACTTGGCACTGATGCAAGAAAAGACATTGAGGAATTTTTGGGTAAAAAAGTTTTTTTACAGTTATTTGTTAAAGTTCAGAAGAATTGGAGAGATAATGTTCTTCTCCTCAAAAAATTTGGTTATATAAATTAATTATGTCGGGAATAGTTGCAATAGTAGGGCGTCCAAATGTTGGCAAGTCAACTTTTTTTAATAGATTAGTTGGATACAGACAGGCAATAGTAGATGAAACAAGCGGTGTTACTCGCGATCGTCATTATGGAAAAAGCGAATGGTGTGGAAAACAATTCTCAGTAATTGATACCGGTGGTTATGTAATAAATTCCGACGATGTGTTTGAAGCTGAAATAAGAAAGCAGGTGTTACTTGCAATGAATGAGGCTGATGTAATTCTTTTTTTAGTTGATGTATATGGCGATATTACAGATTTAGATATTGCTGTAACTGATATCTTAAGAAGAAATAAAAAGAGAGTAATGTTAGTTGCCAATAAGGTAGATAATATTGAAAGGATTGCTGATGCTCAGGTTTTTTATAAATTAGGACTAGGAGAAGTTTTTTGTATTTCGGCAATATCCGGAAGTGGAACTGGTGAGTTGTTAGATGAAGTAGTAAAGTATTTACCTGCTAATGAAATTGAACAGGAAGATGTTGAATTACCAAAAATTGCAATTGTTGGTAGACCAAATGCAGGAAAATCATCGTTACTAAACTCGTTAATTGGAGAAGATAGGCACATTGTTACACCAATTGCAGGAACAACCAGAGATTCAATCTACACACGATACAATAAGTTTGGAATGGACTTTCTACTTATTGATACAGCAGGATTAAGAAAAAAAGGTAAGGTATCTGAAGATTTAGAGTTTTATTCGGTAATGAGAGCTGTTAAAACTATTGAGAGTTCAGATATTTGTTTAATAATGATTGATGCAACAAGAGGGATTGAAGCGCAAGATCTTAATATTTTAAGATTAGCTGAAACTAATAATAAAGGAATAGTAATTTTAGTAAATAAGTGGGATTTAGTTGAAAAGGACAATAAAACTACAGATGAATTTACAAAAATTATTAAAGACCGAATTGCTCCTTTTGTTGATATACCAATTATTTTTATTTCTGCAATTACAAAGCAAAGAATTCATAAAGTATTAGAAACAGCAATTGAAGTTTATAATAATAGAAAACTACGAATTACTACACATAAATTAAATGAGATAATGTTAGAAATAATTGCTGCTTATCCTCCTCCAGCAGTTAAAGGTAAATTCGTTAAAATAAAATATGTAACTCAACTCCCAACACCTTTCCCTTGTTTTGCCTTTTATTGTAATTTACCCCAATATGTTAAGGATTCATATAAAAGATATTTAGAAAATAAAATCAGGTCGCTTTATAATTTTTCGGGTGTACCTGTTACCATTTATTTTAGGAAGAAGTAATTGTAAAATTTATTTTTTATTTAATTTTGATGTAGATTTAAATCTGAATGAAAATATTTCTTTACATAATAATAGTATCTTCAGTTGTTTGGGTTTCTTGTAGAAAACCAACTAAATATTCAGAAATCCCTGAAATTAATTTTGTAGGTATTCCGGTTATTGTAACACATGATACACTTAATAATCCTATAAAAAGAGCAGAATTAGCCTTTTATTTGGTTGATGGTGATGGAGATATTGGGTTAAATGAAGGCGACACTTTTCCACCATACGAAATAACCGGGAATTATTATAATAATTTGTTTATTGAAATGTATGAGTTAAAAAACGGGCAATATTCTTTAGTTGATTTAGCTTCCCCTTTTAATTTCAGAACAAAATATTTAGAACCAATAGGAAAAAATAAAACTTTAAAATGTACTATATATGTAGATTTAGATTTTAATATCCCAGTTACCTGGGATTCTGTAAAATTTGACTTTCACATATATGATAGAGCATTACATAAAAGTAATATTTCTTCTACCGGTTTGGTAATTTTGAATTAAAAAATATTTAGTTCAAATGTGGCTTTTTCTTTTCCTTTAACATTTTAGGAATTCTGCCAGTTCTGATACATTCTGAGCGAAGTTTTCTTCCAACAATTCTTTCAACCAATTTGCCTGTTTCAATAATTTTATCAATATCAAGATTGGTTTCAATTCCCATTTCGTCGCACATAACAACTAAATCTTCAGTTGGAACAAGTCCTGTTAACGAAGGATCGGCATAATAATATGCACCGGTACCTGCAACTGGAACTCCATCAACAAAGTTTGCTGGTTGACCGCCAATACCACCCATTGAGCTTTCGTAGTTTGTCATTCCAGCTTGTAGGGCTGCAAGTATATTTGCCAATCCCCATCCACGTGTTGTGTGAAAATGAACAATGTGTTTATCAGGTTTCTGAAATTTATCAAGCAACATCGAGAAATATTTGTAAATTCTATCGGGAGAAGCGCTTCCATCGTGATCTGCATGTTCAACATCGCTTGCTCCAATATCTAACCATCTTTTAGTAAAATCAATTGCTTTTGACATTTCGGTTGGTCCTTCAATAGGGCAACCCCATATAGTACTAACTGTTCCATTTACTTTAATTCCAGCGTCTCTTGCCATTGGAATATATTTCTCGGCCATTTTCCAATAATCTGTAAGTGGCAATCCACTGTTTTTATAATGATGAGATTCACTTGTAGAAACCATTAATAAAATTCTGTCTGGCCCGAAACCATCTTTTTTAGCCTGTATAGCACGCTCTATAGCTTTTTCTCTTATTGTAACACAAGTTAAAGAAACGTCATTTATAAGATGAGATATTTTTTTGCTGGACCTTATTCCTTTCATAAGTTCGTCAGCATCTTTAAATTGCGGCATTCCTGATGGGTTGCCGAAATTTGTAACTTCAATGTGTTTAAACCCAGAAATAATAAGTTGTTCAGCAAGCCATAATTTAGCTTCTGTAGGTATAAATTTTTCTTCGTGTTGAAATCCATCTCTTACAGTTATATCTCCTATTGTAACTTTCTTTGGGTAATTCATAATTTTATTTTTTTTATTTTGGGAGCTAATATACAAAAAAAACGAAAAAAATTAAATCCAAAAATCATTGATTTTGATATTATTCTCTTTCTGGTTCTTTAATCTCCATTTTTTTATCATAAAAAACTTCTCCGTCAACAATCATTTTTATCGAATATTTACCATACTCGAAAGCAGATCCGTCAAACTCGAATTTTATTTTATGAAAACCCGGTGTTACATTTATTTGATTATATAATTCTCTTACAACAATACCTCTGTCATTAAACATTGCTACTTTTACATTTGATTTTTTACTAAATTCAAATTCAAAATATCCACCGATTGTTCTTTTAAATTTTGTGTAATTATAGTTATGTAAATAATCATCGGGAGCAGGAGGGGGTGGCATTTTTTGCCCGGTAACAGAACAAACATATTTTTGCAGTTCAAGAACTTCCTCGTTGTTAAATCCAGCAATATTTTCTACAGGCTTATTATTTGCAATACACCAAACCGCCTCTTGTCCGGTTTGATCGTGATATCCTTTTTTTTCAATGATCATTGTTAAACCTTTTAATGAGGGTCCTGCCATTTTTCCTTCTTTATATATAACATTATTCACTGGTGCGTTGTCACTATGCTCTATACACATTGCAAAAAGTTCAATAGTTTTATCACCTTTTGCTGGAATGGTAACTATCATTTCTTTTGTAACAACTAGATTCTGGTATGAAGAGTCATCTGCAATAAATGTTTGACCATTTTCAATTTTTATTGTTTTTGAAATATTTAAAAGGTTTTTGATTTTTAAAACTAAAGGTTTAAGATAGTGTGTGCTTGAAGAGTTACCGTTTCCAATATATGAAATCATTTTTTGTTTTACTGCATTGTCAAATGGTTCGTTTTGTGCAGTTGCAACATTATATGCCAATACAATAGCTGCAATTAATAAAATAATTTTCATAAGATTGGGATTTGAATAAAATAACGACTAATAAATTGAGAAATTGTACAAAAAATATATAATGAGTTAAAATGGAGTAAATAAATGTGTTCAGTTGACAGAAATAAATCCGTTAAGAAAAATATTCTTTATATTAATATTTGGGTATTCTTCTTTACCTTTTAAATACAGAAACCCAATAAAATTATTGTCAATCCAACCTTTTACACTAATTGTACTTTTTGCATTATCTTCCCATGTGTCAATAATTCCTGTAGAATTAGGATTAAAGTTACTAGTGTGACCTTTTCCATATCCTAATGAGTTTGTAACATTAAACACTGTTTTTAAATAATCCATGTGAGAAATTAAAAGATCTTCGTGTTCAGAAAGTGAACCATCAAAAGTGTTTTTAAATTTTACCGCAATAATACCATATGTAAAATTATCAAATTCTACTGATGCTGTATAAACTAATGAGGAATCATCGGATATGTTTAATTCAAAATTAGCAGGAGTTTCAGGAAAATATGCAAAACAGCCGCTATTCATTATTTCGGTCTTTTTAAAACGGGGTACTACAGTCTGACTATATGATGAAAATGAAAGAAAAAACAATAAAAGAATTCCCAAAATCGAAATAATTATTTTCATGACTTTATCTTGTTAAATTTCCTTCTCAGGCTGCTAAACAGATAAAAAACAAATAACAAGATTGTTAAAATAGCGGCAATACGTCCAATAAAGTCGCCCATTTTCACATAAAAAGTAATAGTATTGTTTTTATATAAAGTATCTTTTATTGCCGCAGGTTCCCACCAGTTTGTTTCCTGTCTTATCTCGCCAAGCTGATTTATAAAACAAGAAATACCAGTGTTTGCAGAACGTGCTATATCTCTACGAGTCTCAATTGCTCTTACACTGCTATATGTTAAATGTTGGCGGTACCCTGGCGAATCACCCCACCATCCGTCATTTGTTATTACAAAAATAAGGTCGGCACCTTTTTTAATGTATTCTGTTACATATTTGCCATAAATGGATTCATAACAAATTATAGGAGCAATTATTGCAATGTTATTATTAGAGTTAAATACGCTTGGTTCTTCCTGTGAGCCAAGTCCACCAGCGGTTCCGCCTAGCTTTATTGATAAATCTTTAATAAAACTAAAAGTACCTGCAAAAGGCATTTTTTCAACACCTAAAACTAATTTAGATTTATGATAAATCTGCATGTTGTTAGTGGTATCGAATTGAAGAGCTGAATTATAAGAATCGTAATACTCGTTTGAGTCTGAAAATTTCCGGGCAGAAACTGAAAGCTTCTCATCGGGTTTAAACATTCTGAATGTTGATGCACCAATTATTATTTTAGAATTTTTGAATTTGTAATTTAGTTTCTTTAATAGTAAAATGTCAGGGTGACTATTTAAATCTTCTTCCCATATTCCTTCGGGAATAGCTGTTTCTGGACCAACTATATAGTCAGTTTTCTCATCTGCAACAGATTCTGCAAGCGAAACAATTTTATCTAGTTGTTGTTTTACAGGCATTCCTCCAAATTTGTCGTTATAAGGATCTATGTTTGGTTGAACAACAACAACATTAACAGGCGTGCCTTTTTCTTTATAATTATTAAATATAACTAAGGAAGCAATTAT
This sequence comes from Bacteroidia bacterium, assembly GCA_016218155.1. Taxonomy (NCBI): domain Bacteria; kingdom Pseudomonadati; phylum Bacteroidota; class Bacteroidia; species Bacteroidia bacterium. The sequence continues at coordinate 42,453 of JACREQ010000029.1, read as the reverse complement.
CGGTAAAATAATAATAGAGGACAACCATATTAGATATTTTATATTCAATTTATTTTTTGGATTTGCCATATATTGAATAATAATTTCGGCAAATAAAACATTAATTAACAATATCCACAACGAACCTCCAAGTGTACCAGTGTATTCATACCACTGTATTATTGAAATGTTTTCAGAAAGACCATTGCCTAATGTTAGCCAGCTCCATGATAATTCCCAGTTAATGTGAAGATATTCAAAACCAATCCAGTAAACAATAAATGCAATATTCCCTAATTTGCGACCTAAAACTCGTTTTGTTGCGTGAAAAACCCAAAAAACTGTAGCCATGAACAATGAATTAAAAATTATTGCCATTAAGACTCCTTCAGGTGAAGCATTCCAAATCCACCATGTAGAAAGGGTATTCCAAATTAAAAAAGTGAGTAATGCTTTTGGGAAAATTCTAAAACTTCTGTATCTTTTAGTTTGTTGAAAGTAATTATCTTCAACAATTAGCAAAGGAATAAAGCCTATAAAAAGTAATAATTGAAATGCTCCCTGCATCCAGCCTGTACTTAATAATAAGCTGCTTAATATTGATAATATCCAGAGCTGGTAATTTTTAAGTTTCATATTGTTTTATTGTTGAAGTTTTATTTACAAGATAAATTCCTGTAAAAATTAGTACTATTGATAACCCTTGGTGCCATGAAAAAGATTCGCCATCAAAAATGCCCCAGCCAATTGCAAAAACAGGAATTATATACGTAACAGATGAAGACAGAATAACTGTGAGCCTTTTTATTAAGGAGTTCATTATTATAAGTGCAAATGCTGTCCCTATTATGCCGAGAATTGCAATATAACCAAATGCAGCCCATGCGCCAGGTTTTGCAAATGCTGATGGTAGATCACAAAATAAGAGATAAACTCCGGTAAATGGACCTACTGTAAAAAAAGATAGTGCTGTAATGCTGATTCCATCAAGGTCTTTCAAATTGTTTTTTATGTGATTGGTGTTAAATCCATAAAAAAGTGTTGCAATAACAATTAGCAGACCATATATATTTTCTCCGTCAATAATGCCTGAAAAGTCTTTTATTACTAATGCTGCTGCTCCAATAAATCCAAGCAATATTCCAATTACATTATACCAAAATACTTTTGTTTTGAAAAATAATACAGCAATTAATAATGCAAAAAGTGGAGTTAATGAATTAAGTATTCCTGCCATTGTGCTGTTAATGTGCATTTGAGCATATGTAAACAGGAATGCAGGAATAGTACTTCCTAATAAACCTGTTATTGTAACAAATAACAAAGTGCGTGGAGTCAATTTATGTAATCTGGTAATTGCAAATGGTAATAAAACTAAAAAAGACAAGAAAATTCTAATTGCGGCAACCTGATTAGCGTTAAATACTTCAAGTCCTCGCTTCATTAAAATAAATGACGATCCCCAGATAAATGCAAGAAATATAAGAGTAAGAATTGAGCTATTATTTTGCCGATCTTTCATATAAGAAATTTAACAAAGATATATAACTCAATTGAAAATTGACAATTGAAATTTGATGAAGCAAAAATAATGAAGTGTACTAAAAGCTACAAAATACAATTATTTCCAATGCAGGTATTTTTCTACAAGTTTTCCAATTTCTTCATTTTTGCCATAAAGCTTTTCGCTTAAACCTAAGTCATTAAATGACTTTAAAGATTTAATTATGCTGTCAATAGTTCCCGAAGGGAATACCCCGAATTTTTCGAAAAATTCTCTTTTCTCATTAAGTTTGTCAGCTGATTGCCAGCAAGAAGCAGGAAGGTTTTTTAAACATTTTGCACGTTCTTTAGCTTCTTCTTTAAAAATATTTACATCTACATAAAGATTTTTTGCAAGGTCTAATGCATTTGGCATTTCAAAACCGTGTCGTGCAGCTGTAACAATACCAGCCAATAAAAGATAAATATCTGCAGATCCGTCAGGTGAACGTAATTCAACAGTTTGTTTTGATGTGAAATTTTTTGTAGTTTTTTCTTCCATTGGATTAGAGTCGGCAACCATATTTGATGCACCTATCCAGCCAAGCGGAACACGAACTAAAACAGATCGGTTTCTGTCGCCCCAGCAAATACATGTAGGAGCTTCCTGATGAGGAACAAGTCTTAAATAAGATGTTGGAACAGAATTTCCGAAAGCAGTTAATGCTTCGGCTAAATCAAGAATACCGGCAATAATTTTATGTGCAGATTCGCTAAGTTTATCGTTTTCAATTAAAACATTTTTTCCTTCTTTTTCTGCAAGCATATGTACGTGCATTCCGCTTCCTGCCTTACCTACAGTAATTTTAGGAGAAAAACTGATTTGTACACCATATTCAAATGCAAGCATTCTTATTATCCATTTTGCAATAATAAGTTGCTCGGCAGTTTCCTCAATATCTACCGGAAGAAACTCAATTTCATGCTGTTCATATGTTAATGTATCAGAAGAAAAATTACCTACTTCTGAATGACCATATTTAATTTTACCACCTGTTTCGGCAATTAATTTCATTGCATGATTGCGGAAATCGTTCCATTTAATAAATGGAGCCGAAGAATGATAACCCTTTTGATCATCAACAGGAAATTCGCTGTTTTTTTCACTTATAATATAAAACTCAAGCTCTCCAAGTGCTTTAAAGTTTAAGCCGGTTTCATTTTTAAAGGTATCGTGTGCTTTTTTCAGAATATATTCTGGTGCACTTTCTAGTGGCTGACCTTGAGCATTATAAAAAGAGCAAAGAATATCAATTGCAGGTATTTCTGAAAAGGGATTTACAAAAGCTGTTCTAAAACGTGGAATAGCATATAAATCACTAGAACCAGCTTCAATAAACGAAAATAAACTCGAACCATCTACTCTTTCACCTGAAGAGAAAATAGTTTCGAGATGTTCATGACTATTAATAATGAAATTAAGTGTTTTTAGTTTACCATCCTCAGATACATATCTGAAATTCACCATTTCAACTTCATTTTCTTCGATATACTTAATAATGTCATTGCGGGTAAATTCGCATTTAGGTTTTTTTAAGTATTTCTCAATTAAGTGTGAATGTAACTCGTATGCTGCCATAACCCAAATATTTTTAAATAGTTACTTAAAAGCTCATTTTTGTTCAATTCTTCGTAAATGTAACCGAAATTATCTTTTTTACAAATGACATTAATTTCTACTTCTTATTATTCTATTTTTGTGTTGAATATTTTAAAAGATTTATGTTTTTTATTTTATCAAAAGTTTTACTTTTTTTGTTTTCACCTGTAGTGTGGGTGCTGATTCTTTTAATATGGGCATTGCTTACCAAAAGGCCTAAGCGACGCAGAAACCTTATTTTAACTTCTTTTTTTGCATTATTTATTTTTTCAAATTCATTTGTTTTGGATGAAGTAATGCGAGTCTGGGAAATGCCACCTTCCAAAATTGAAAAATCCGGAAAAGTTTACGACTATGCAGTTGTTTTGGGTGGAATAATGTCTTATTATGATGTCAAGAATGAGCAGATTGGTTTTAACAGAAGTGTTGACAGACTTATGCAAGCTGTTAAATTATATAGAAAAGGGATAGTAAAAAAGATAGTTTTTACAGGAGGTGATGCCAGTGTATTAAAGGATGGTGGTAATGAGGGAGATATTATTCTTAAATTTATTAAGGAAACTAATATTGTTTCTGAATATGATTTTATTGTTGAAAATGCTTCAAGAAATACACATGAGAATGCAGAATCTATTTCAAAGCTTTTTAAAAATGATAGTTTAAAAGGAAATGTTGTTATTATTACGTCTGCTTTTCATATGAAAAGATCATTAGGCTGTTTTAAAAAAGCAGGAATGAATCCTGATTATTATTTAGCTGATCGGTTTTCTGGTAAAAGAAAATATACATTAGATCATTTAATTGTACCTCATACACAATCATTAGACAGATGGGGAATGATTTTACATGAGATTTGGGGTTATTATATTTATAAAATTATGGGTTATCTTTAAAGAATTAAAATGAAACAATTTTTTAAAAATAATGCGGATAATATTATTCTTGGATTTATTCTTGTAATAGCTTTATTTCTAAGAACATTTAAGCTTACCGAAATCCCATTTATGCACGATGAATTTAGTGCATTGTTTCGCACCCAATTTAATAGCTTTAGCGAACTTATTGAGAAAGGTGTTTTAATTGATACACATCCTCCGTTAATACAGATTGTGCTTTTTTATTTTGTTAAGATTTTTGGTTTTTCTGAAGCATGGCTAAAATTACCATTTATTATTGCAGGAGTTTTTTCGGTATTTCTTGCTTATAAAATTGCAGAAGATTGGTTTGGTAAAACTTCAGCAGTAGCAATAGCTTCATTAATTGCATACTTACAGTATCCTATTTTTTACAGTCAGATTATTCGTCCATATTCAAGTGGTTTGTTTTTTATATTGTTATTTGTTTATTTCTGGAATAAAATAATCTTTTATTCTGATAAAAAAAGATATCCGAATCTGATTGGTTTTGTTGTTGCCGGAGCATTATGTGCATATAATCATCATTTTACTTTTTTGCAGGCAGCAATAATCGGAATTACCGGTATATTCTTTTTAAATCGAAAGAATATTATTTATTATTTTGCAGCTGGTCTTGCTATTGCATTATTGTATATACCGAATATTGGTATATTTAAAGCACAGTTGGAAATGGGTGGGATTGAAGATTGGCTTGCAAAACCTGGATATGATTTTTTAATAAACTATTTCAGTTATATTGTCCATTATTCGTGGATTACAGCTTTAATTATTATTGCAGTTTTTATTTCAGGATTATTTGTTAAACCATTTTTAAATAATAAAAGAAAAAGCTTATTATTTATTTCACTTTTGTGGTTTATTATACCTTTTCTTATCGGCTTTATTTATTCGAGGTATGTAAATGCAGTATTACAGTATTCGGTACTTATTTTTGCTTTTCCTTTTATTTTATTTGGAATTTTTGGCTGGATGAAATCAAATAGCATCAAGCTCAGAGCAATTATTGCTTTTGTTTTGGCAATAGGTTGTATCTCATCACTTGTACATAAACGTAAACATTTTCAAATTTTTTATAATTCACCTTATGAGCAAATTGTTAAACAGGCAAAAATCGAAAGTGATAGCATAGGGCTTAAAAACTGTTTAATAGTGTTTAGTATGACAGCAAAAGACTCTACCCGAACTCCATCAAAAATATTAAAACATTATTCAGAGAAATATATTGATCAGGAAAAAATAAATTATTTAAAAGTTGAAGATGCCGGTGATTATAAAATGTTAGTGCATCAATTAGAAAGCTTTAAAGGTGATTATATTTACTATGGTTATCTTGCCGGAGCTCCTGTTGAAGCATATCCTTTAATTAAGCAATTTTTCCCTTATGTTTATAAAACTTCAAATTTTTATGGCGGAAGCTATGTTATATTTTCTAAAAAGAGAACAAATGAATTAACAAATGATTTATATAAATCTGAAAACTCATTTGAAGGTGCAAATACAAATTGGGGTAATATTAATTCGGCATTATTAGATAGCGTTGCATTAAGTGGAAAGTTTTCTTATAGGTTTGATAGTATTTCAGAATGGGGACCTGGTTTTTCTGATACTTTATTTAAGATAGCAAATAAGCAAATGGATTATATAGATGTAAGTATAAATGTAATGCCATTAAATGATTTTTCAGATGCACAATTGGTGTCATCTATTCAGCAGGATACTATTATTGTAGATTGGCGTTCGTCACAGTTTAGCAATTTTGTTATGACTCCATTAAAGTGGAATACTGTTACACTTTCTATTAAGCTTCCTGATCTGGATTTCAAAAATACTAACCCAGTAATTAATATTTATGTGTGGAATAATAAAAAACAGAACTTTTTAATTGATGATTTTAAAATTAATGTTAGAAAAGGAAATCCGATTTTATATTGGATTGTAAGTGAAGAAGTAAAAACTAAGTAAATATAATTTAAAAACTTAGATTTATATTTTATCTATATTTGTTGCGAAATTTGTAATGAAAATATTTTATAGCATATTATTCTTTTTCTTAATCTGGGTAAACATAAAAGCCCAGAAAGTTGATAGTACATCAAATGTTATAAAAATGTGGTCTATCGAAAATTCATGGAAAGGAATAGAAAAAACTGATCTGGATACTTTTTCTACAAATTTTCAGAATTATTTACCATATCATTCAAATTTTGTTGGAATGCTTGGTAATAGCGGATCTGCTACTTTTCCATTAACATTTAATTTGCCAATAGAAGAAACACCTTTCTTTTATATCCCATATAAAATTTATTATAATTCAGACAGGAATATTTTTTATAACACAAGAAAGCCTTATACCAGAATTAATTTTGCCGCAGGAACTTCAAAAGAAAAAGGAGAACAATATATTACAGCATTTCATACTCAAAATGTTACTCCAAATTTAAATTTTAGCTTCAGGGCTAATGGACATAATTCTAAAGGGTATTATTTGCATCAGGAAAACCGGAACAATAGTTTCAGAATTTCAACAAACTATATTAAAAACAAATATAAACTGCATGCTTATTATAATTTTGAAAAATTTAAATTAACAGAAAATGGTGGAATTTTGCACGATGATTATATAATTGATTCAATATACAAACCAGAAAATTTAAATGTGAATCTGAATAATGCTAAAAATACTATTGCATTTCGTGAGGCATTTGTACATCAGGAAATCTCATTAATAGGTAAGACAGATTCTATTGACTCCGTAAATGTTAAGCATACCAGTTATCTGGAACTTCATCATACCGGACGCTATCAGTGGTTTAAAAAACATTATACAGATATTCCGGATTCAAGTTTCTATAACAATATTTATATAGATAGTACAGCAACAAATGATTCTTCTCAAACAGAAACTTTATACCAGAATTTATCATTGGTTATTACAGAAAACAACCCACTTAAAACAGCTTTTTTGCTTGGTGTTAATTATGATCAAAGAAGTTATTATTTTTATTATTCTGATACACTTTTAAACAGTTTTGGAATACAAGCAAGTGTATTTAAGCATAGTGATTCTTTGTTTTCAGGCTATTTTAATGTCGAACAGTGGTTGTCGGGATATTTAAAAGGTAATTCTAAATACGATGGCATATTATCTTACAAGTTGCGGAATTTAAGAGATGTAATAAAAATATCTTTAAGTGCTGAATATTGGACAAGACATCCCGATTATTATGAAAACAGATATTATTCGAATAATTATTCATGGAATAATAATTTTGCAAATTCTTATTATTCCCAATCAGCCTTAAAATTTGATGACAGTTTGTATAATACAGGTTTTTCTTTAAATTTTAACACTGTTAAAAATTATATTTATTTTGATAGTCTGGCTTTACCAAAGCAACAAAATCATACAATTAAAATAATGTCTGCCGATATCTATAAGAATTTTACAATTGGAAAGCATATTCATTTTAATAATCGTGCAGTTATTCAGCAATCTTCTAACGATAGTATTCTTAGGTTACCAATGTATGTAGGTGTACATTCATTGTTTTATGAATTTTTAATATTTAAAAAGGTATTAAAAGTTCAACTAGGTGCCGAGGTGTACTTTTTTACTAAATATTTTGCTCCAAAATATATTCCTGCTACAAGTCAGTTTGCTATTCAGAATGAAAGACAAACCGGTAATTACCCATTTGTTGATGCATTCGTAAATTTGAATTGGAAACGTGCCAGAATATTCGTAAAGCTTGAGCATGCAAATTATACTTTAGTTAGTTTAGATTATTTTATGACGCCTCATTATCCTGTGCCCGTGAGGAATTTAAAGTTTGGCATCTCTTGGAATTTTTATGACTAATGGTTAAATTTTTAATAATAAGGTTTAGTTCAATTGGGGATATTGTATTAACAACTCCTGTTGTTCGTTGTTTAAAAAAACAAGTTGCAGAATCTGAGATTCATTTCTTAACAAAATCTGCTTTTTCTGGTATCTTATTGTCGAACCCAAATGTTGATAAGGTCTTAACTCTTAAAGAGAAATTTTCTGATACAATTAACGAGATTAAAGAAGAACGTTACGATTATATAATTGATCTTCATAATAATATTCGTACAAAAAGAATTAAAAGTCAGATTGGTATTTTAAGCCTTACTTTTCCAAAATTAAATATAGAAAAATGGCTACTTGTAAATTTTAAAATTAACAAAATGCCTAATAAGCATATTGTTGATCGGTATTTTGAGCCGGTAAAGCTTTTTGAAGTTGAAAATGATGGAAATGGACTTGATTATTTTATCCCAAAACAGGATGAGGTAGAAATAAACATGTTACCGGATTTTGTTCAAAATGGTTATGTGGGATTTGTTATAGGCGCAAAACATTTTACCAAGAAAATGCCAGCAGAAAAAATTTCTGAAATAATTTCGAAACTAAATTACCCTATAGTTATTTTAGGTGGCAAAGAAGATAGTACTGATGCTGATAAAATAATGTCAATTTGCAAAAATAGAAAAGTTTATAATAGTTGCGGAAAATATAATTTAAATCAATCGGCATCTATTGTTAAGCAGGCAAGAGTTATTGTAAGTCATGATACTGGATTAATGCATATTGCTGCAGCATTTCAAAAACCAATTATCTCGATATGGGGAAATACAGTTCCTGAGTTTGGAATGTATCCTTATGTAAAAAAGGAGTTATCAGATATTGTTGAATTAAAAAACATAAAATGTCGTCCTTGTACAAAAATTGGTTTTAAACAATGTCCAAAGAAACATTTTCGCTGTATGAATGAAATTGACAATAATGAAATTGTGAGACTAGTAGAAAAACATTGGAATTCTTAAAATGAGAGAACATTCAAATATAGAGGTAATGTCGCCAGTCGGTTCATATGAAAACCTTATGGCTGCAATTCAGGGAGGAGCAAGTTCGGTATATTTTGGAGTAGGTAATTTGAATATGCGCTCAAAATCTACATTTAACTTTACTGTTGATGATTTGAATAAAATTGTTGCAATTTGTAACGAACATAATGTAAAAAGCTACTTAACAGTTAATACTGTTATTTATGATAACGAAATATCAGAAATGCAGATTTTAATTGATGCAGCAAAACATGCAGGAGTAACAGCCGTTATAGCAAGCGACATGGCTGCCTTAGAATGTGCTAAACAAGCAGGAATCGAAATTCATGCATCAACACAATTAAATATTTCAAATTATCAGGCAGTAAAGTTTTTTTCAAAATACTGCGATGTTATGGTGCTTGCAAGAGAGCTTACTGTTTTGCAAACTGCAGAAATATGTAAAAAAATAGATGAAGAAAATTTATTAGGTCCTTCAGGAAATAAAGTTAGAATTGAAATATTTGTACATGGTGCTTTATGCATGTCTGTTAGTGGTAAATGTTATATTAGCTTGCACGAAAATAATCATTCCGCAAATCGTGGAAGTTGTTTGCAAAATTGTCGGAGAGGATATACTGTTACAGAAAAGGGAAGTGACTATCAACTAGAAATTGATAATGAGTATATAATGTCACCAAAAGATTTGTGTACTATTCATATTCTGGATAAAATATTGGATGCAGGAGTTACGGTTCTTAAAATAGAAGGTCGTGCAAGAGCTCCCGAGTATGTAAAAGTTGTAACAGAATGTTATAACGAAGCAGTTTTATCATGGAAAAATAACGATTTCAATGAAGATAAAATTGAGATATGGACAACCAGGTTAAAATCCGTTTATAACAGAGGGTTTTGGGAAGGTTATTATTTAGGTGCTAAAATAGGAGAGTGGACAAGAAATTATGGATCATCAGCAACAAAGAGAAAAGTGTATATTGGAAAAGTTACAAATTACTTTAAAAATATTAACGTTGTTGAATTACTAATAGAAACAGGGGAAATTACTATTGGTGATAATATTTTGGTAATAGGCCCTTCGTCTGGTGTTGTTGAAATTAAGTTATCTGAAATAAGATTAGAAGATAAATCTTCTGGAACTGCTGCTAAGGGCTCGGTTTGCAGTATTCCTTCATCTGTTGTGTTAAGAAGAAATGATAAAGTCTATAAATGGATGGAAGAATAATATTCTAAAAAAAAGATTAAAAAAAACATCGTATCTAGTTTTATCAATATTAAATAATTTTCATGTAATTACTTGTTATTATTTTTTTTAGTCTTTATAATTGCCTTTATTATAACAATCTAAGTGTGTAATGATATTAACAGTTAAATGTTTATATTTTAGTTGAGAATATACATTACATTGAAATACGATACCCTATCTTCGCATTAACCAAAAATAAATTTTTTTGACTAAATGCCATATAGAAGATTACCAAATACCGATATTGCAAGATTAAAAGCTTTAAAAATGGCTTTAGCTGCAGGTGTTGAGATTCCTCCTTTTAAGCTAGCATTTTCACAGTCAACATTACAAAAGATGCGTAATTTTTACACTTCTTTTGAGCAAATGATGCAGCAACAAAAATCTTCATTTTCTTCACAATCTTCAAAAAGTAAAGAATTAGGTGTTATTACAAGAAAAGCAAAATTATATATTTCTCATTTTTATCAAGTGTTAAATTTTGCTATAATGAGAGGCGAAATAATGCCGGCAGCACGAAAATTTTATGGGTTAAGAGAAAACGATTCAAAATTACCTAATTTAAATAACGAAAAAGATATAGCTTTCTGGGGTGATAAACTAATAAAGGGCGAAGCAGAGCGTATTTCAAATGGAGGCAACCCTATAACAAATCCCACAGCTGCTGTTGTAAGAGTAAGATATGAGCATTTTCTTGAGGCAGTTCGTTATCAGAAAGTATTGCAAAAAACCACAGCATATGCTACTGATAAGATAGCATCAATGCGTTCAGAAGCAGATTTACTGATTTTAACTTGTTGGAATGAGGTTGAAGCAACTTTTGATCTTTTGCCAGAAGATGTACGACGTGATAAAGCTTCAAAATATGGTGTTGTATATGTTTACAGACCTTACGAAAGAGATGAAAAACAATCTGTAGAAGTTACAAATGAAATAGAAACTGATGAGTTTGTTAGCGAAGCTGAAATAATGGCCGAAACTACATTACAGCAGGAAAGAAGAGATTTGTTAGAAACTGATGTTATAGAAGAAGAAAATAAAGAACAGCTACAATACTCTATTTTCTTTACGAATAACTAGCCAAAGCATTAGGCATCCAAGTATTCCTCCTAAAATTCCGTATATCCATGTTCCCGATGTCATACCAAAATCATTAGATTTTTCAGGTATTGTATGATTTGCTATAAAATATGATAACAATACACCAGTAAAGTTATTAATAAAATGTGCTAAAATAGGAATCCATAGGCTGCCTGTTATTTCTAATAAATATCCGAAGAATACTCCAAGAAAAAATCTAGGTAAAAATCCGAAAAACTGTAAGTGTATTGCTGAAAAAATAAATGCAGAAATCCAGATTCCCCAATGCGAACTTTTTGACCACTGTGTGAAAATTCTTTGTAACAATCCTCTGAATAATAACTCTTCACCAATTGCAGGTAATACAGCAATTAAAACAATATTATATAATAGTCCGGTGGTGTCATTTACATTTAAAAAGGCCTCGGTTAGCTTTGCTGCAGATGCCTCAGAACTCCTCATCCATTGTTCTACCCAGCTCATAAATGCAGGTAATTCAAGATAAGAATTTATATAAGCAAGCCAGTTAGAAAATGGAAGAAAGAATATTCCTGCTAATAAAGTTAATGCAAATGTTATTAATGAAGGTTTGCGTTTTAAACGCAAAAATTCAGTTAATGATGGATAACAGAGATAACCTATAATTAATGGGGGGAGTAAAAATATTCCTATACTCTGAATTAGCTGCAAAAATTTTAGTACCTGAATAGTTTGAGGATTAGAAAAATCAGATAAAAGAGCAGGGTTTTGTAGTATATTCCATTTAAAAACAGTTATTGAAATTACTATTCCAATAAAATACAGTAAAAAGAAGCAGGTAACAATTATTAATAATGAAACTGCAAATTTTGCTCCCGGTGATAGACGATATAATATTCCTTTTATCATTTAAAAACTATTTAAAATCAAAGATAAATATTCTTTTTAGTCATTCCATTTAATTAAGTATTTTTACATAATATAATATATCAATTTTAAAAATAATAAAATTATGAATCAGGCCTTTAACCAATCGACTTACATTTTCAGAAAAAAAGTATTTAAACTTTTTGGTGGCTCATTTAAAGTTTTAGACAAAGAAATGAATTTGTTGTTGTATTCTGAACAAAAGGCATTTAAGTTAAAAGAGGATTTTAGAATATATTCCGATCAGACAAAATCAGAAGAGCTAATTAATATTAAAACGCCTAGATTTATTGATTTTTCTGCTACTTATAATGTAAACGATACAAAAACAGGAGAACATGTTGGTTCCTTAAAACGAAAAGGACTTAAGTCATTGCTAAGTGATGAGTGGCTTTATTTATCTCCTGAAGGAACTGAAATTGGAAAACTTAAAGAAACCAGTTTGGGAGGTGCTTTGCTAAGTAGGTTTATTAATTTGGTTCCTCAGAACTATATAATTACAGATATTACTGGTGTTGAGATTGCAAAAATTCAACAGCATTTTAATCCTTTTGTATTAAAATATACTTTGTCTATTACACATCCAAAACCTCCAATAGACAGAAGATTAATTCTTGCAGCAGGAATTATGCTTTGTAGTATTGAAGGAAGACAGCAGTAGAGATTTATAATTGATTTTTTTATTATAGTCTTTTTTCCATTAGCTTTTTCTAAATTTGCATATAATTTAAAACTGTATTTATGGCTTTACAATGTGGAATTATCGGAATAACTGGTTCTGGAAAAACAACTATTTTTAATTGTATCTCAAATAATAAAGCTTCAACTGAATCATTCTCAAATAAACCAAATGTTGGTGTTATTCAGGTTCCCGATAATAGATTGTATGAGTTAGATAAATTAGAACATTCAGAAAAGATTGTTCATGCAACAGTTGCTATTGTTGATATTCCCGGTTTAGTTAGAGGTGCGGGAAATAACGAAAGTTCAGGTAATAGGTTATTGACAGAAATAAGAAATACAGATGCGTTATTACACGTTGTTAGATGTTTTGACGATCCTACAATTCCGCATCCTGACATTACAGTAAATCCTATTAGAGATATAGAAAATATTGAGCTTGAACTTCAGGCTCGTGATTTGGAATCAGTAGAAAAAAAGATTTTACGACTTGAGAAAAATTTAAAAGCCGGGGATAAAGATGCAAAACGAGGAATTGAAATAATGCAGCTTTATAAAGAGCATCTGGAATCTTTTAAACCAGCACGAACAATAGATTTGCCAGAGCATGATAAACGACATGCTGATGATGTTTTTCTTTTATCGGCAAAGAAAGTTATTTATGTTGCTAATGTTGACTCTGCATCAGCTGTAAATGGTAATAGTTTTTCAAAAGCAATGGCTGAATATCTTTCAGAACAAAGTGCCGAAGTATTAATAATTGCAGGTAAGTTAGAATCTGAAATTGCTGAATTGGAAAGTGATGATGATCGTAAAATGTTTTTGGAAGATGCCGGATTATTAGAGCCCGGTGTTAACAAGCTGGTTCGTGCAGCTTACGAGTCATTAAATTTACTTACATTTTTTACAGTAGGAGTAAAAGAAATTCGTGCGTGGACTATTAAAAAGGGTATGACTGCACCAAATGCAGCAGGAGTAATTCATAGCGATTTAGAGCGTGGATTTATTCGTGCCGAGGTAATGAAATATATAGATTATACAACACTTAAAACCGAACAGGCTTGTAAAGAAAAAGGTAAATTATTTATAGAAGGCAAAAATTATATTGTTGAAGATGGTGATATTTTGAATATCAGATTTAACGTATAAATTGTTAAAATAATTTATCACACTGAGGTTCTCGAAGGGTGACGGTCAGTCTTCGAGAGCCTCAGACTGACAGCGTATATTAGCAGCATGAAGAACCTTCTCCGCAACTACAGTCAGGTTCGGTTCCTTTAATAAAACCAATTATAATGCCTGCGGCACATCCTACACCTGTTTGAACTTTAATGGCATTTTCTGGGCAATTTTTCTGACAAGCTCCACATTCCATACATAAATCTTTATCAAGAATTTTTGATTTTTTGTTCTTAATCTCAAAAACATTATGAGGGCAAACAATAGCACACATCGAGCAACCAGTGCATTTTTCCGCATCAAGCTCAAGTGTTGTGACGTTTTTTATATATGTTAGTCCTGTCATGCTATATAAATCTAAGAATTATCCATGTAATTAATCCTATAACAAATAACCCTATTTGTATTGGGATTGCAATTCTCATTTCCTTTTTAACTCCTGAAAGTGAGGTGAAGGTTGATGATCCGGTGAAGTTCATTGCTGTAAATGAAGAAATAGCCATATTCATAAATAGCCAGGAAACTATTTCAGGGATATTGTTACCATTAATTTTAAAAACTGAAATTATTGTAGTGAATATAAGACCTAATGTTAACCCTTTAAACGAGAAATTTCTAATAGGAATGTATGGCAAAAGTATTGGTGTAATTAATGTGCCAATTAAATATGCTCCTCCTAGATTTATTAAAATAATGTGAAGATAATTCCATCCATCATCAACAGAGAAGCCATTCTTGGTCAAACAACTTAAAATAAAAAGAGATGAGAAAAGTACAATCCAGTATTTAAGATGAGCAACTATTTCTACAGGAGTTAGGACTAATCTGTCTTTAAAATTAAAAAAGACAGTTCTCATTTTTATGTCTGCTTTATAATTATTGTTTACAAAAGTTTTAATATCTGAAGCTTTTACAGGTCCGTATTTTATGTTAAAACCTGTTTCTTTTTTTACTTCATGGGCAGAAACCCCAACAGCACCAAGTTGTGGAACAATAATTCTTTTATGTGAAACAATATTCACTAAATTAAATTCATTTATTTTTGAAACAAGTTCATTTGTTCCGAAAGTGCCTTTTCCTGCCGCACACCATACATTTATTCCGTTAGTGTTTAAAACAAGTATCCATGAGTTCAGACCGTCAAGATTTTTTCTTAAGTGGTCAAAGCTTAGTTTATAATTTGAGGTAACAAAAATTTCTGAGTTTTTATCAGGTTTTCCGACTGCATATAAACCTGGAACAATTTTAAAATTATGTCTGTTAAACGACCATCTGGCTTTTATTGCTCCAATATAATCTTTTATCTCAAGCTTTGTTGAAACAACCGGGATACTCTTTTCGAGTTCTATATGCGAAATAATAAAGTGCAAACTAGAAAGTATAAATCAAATAAAATCCAGATAAAATCATAATTACCCCAGCAATATATGTGATAATTTTACTGGCATTTTTCATTTTGTTTGAAATCTTGCCAAAACCCATTTGTATTCCTGCAATTGCAATTGTAAAAGGCAGGCTGTATCCAATCGCATAGGCAATTAAAATCAAAGTTCCCCATAATATGCTTGCTTTAACAAATGATGCTCCTAAAACAATCGGTAAAATAGGATTGCAACATACGTTGCATACTAAAGATAATCCACCTGTGAAAATTCCTAATACTAATCCTGGGAGAAATCCTTTTTTTGTGCTTTTAATATTGAGTTGAGGTATTTTTATCGGAACTAATCCTAAAGATAAAAGACCAAAAAGAATTAAAAGAATCGCAACAGCTATTTTCCAGAAAGCACCTACTGCTTCAACAACAGCAGAACCAATATAACCCATTATTGCGCCAATAATTGCAAGTGAAATTACACTTCCTAACAAAAAAGCAATGCTAAATAATATTTGACTTTTCTTGCTTGAGTTTATTGAATAACTTGCAGAATAGCCCGTAACTGAGCCAATTATTGCATAGTTGCAGCAAGAAGTAAAAGTGCTTATAATCCCCAATAAAAAAACTGCAAAAAGCATTGAGAAAGAACCAGCACCCGAATTGAGTGCTGTGTTAATCCACTCAGTCATTATTTATTTTTTTGCACAACATGGAGATACTGAAGTTGTATCTATTGTTGCTGTTTTACCTGCACAACATGCAGGAACTGATGATGTGTCCTGTACATTTTTACTTGGACAACATGAAGCAGTACTATCTTTTGAACAAGCAGCATCACTTTTGCATGCATGAGGACAGAACATTTTATAAGAAATTAGCAATCCTGCAGCAAGAATAACAACGATGAAAATAATAGTTGTCCACATGCGTTTTTTTGAACTTTTAGGTTGGCAACAATCGTTATTATTTCCTGTGCCACATCCACAATCTTTTTGATCTTTATTTTCTTCCATGATTATTTTATTTATTTAACAACATTTATTGAATTTCTTATTATTTGTTATTTCGGTAAGTACTTTATTTAATAAACCGAAATGTTTTTTAATGGTAGATGAATTCAGGCAATAACAAATTTTTACTCCGTCAATTTCGCCCTGAATTAAATTTGCTTTTTTTAATTCCTGCAAATGTTGAGAAACTGTTGTTCTGCTTAAAGGTATTTCTTTTGTAATATCACCCGAAATACAACTTGTGCAGGTTGAAAGATGTTGAAGAATTGCTAACCTTGCCGGATGAGAAAGTGCTTTGCATATTACAGCAATTTCCTGCAATTCAGAACTAAAAGCATGATTTTTTGAATAAGTCATCTAACAAAAATATATGTTGTAAACATACGACATATATTTTGAATAAAAAAGCCTCAAATTTTATCTTTGAGACTTTAAAAAATTATTATAAAAACTAAGCTTTAGCTTTAAATGCCTGAATAGTTCCAACAATCATAAATGCTAACATTACAACCTGATATAAAATCCAGCCAGGTGCAACTTCATCAAAGGAAATACCTGAAGGAGATGAAATCATTAATCCGTCCCACAAAATCATAATTCCTGTTAATGAAAGTCCGATAATTGAAAAAACTTTCATAGTAGTTTTTTTAATTTTAATTAAGGATAAAACAAATAGCACTGTATAAATAAGGAAGAAACCCATTGTTACAAATCCAGCTTCCATGGTTTTTTCATCATCTTCATTACTGTACTGATAAGAATCGTAGCTTGAGGATCCATATGGGTCGTAACTATTGTAATCATAGCTACTCCATCTTGCAGTTTGAACCTCCTCTGCATAATATATTTCAACTCCTGCAAAGGCTATAGTAAGAACTAATAACGTTAGGTAAAATGCTCGCATCATAGTAATTAAGTTTTAGGTTAATAATTTAAAAATTAGTTTATTTTTTTACGGTAAGTTGTAAAAAAGGTTTTAAGAATTAGTTTGTTTTGTAATTCTGTTCTCTGCCGCGGCGGAGAAGTGAAACGTAATGAAGATTCTAACCTAGAATTTAGATTCTTCGTCCGCCGCGGCGGATGCTCAGAATGACAAAATGAGAAACTAGTTTTCCCTTAAAATTACTTCGTCGTATTCAATCTCAAACATCATTTTATGTTTGGATTCTTCTTGTGCTAATTGAAGAAATAATTCCTGTAAATCTTTGTTTGTAGTTCTGGCTGCAAGGTTAGTATAAAGTTTGAATGCAGATTTTTCACGTTTCATTGCTAAAATTAAAGCATCCTGATAACTCATATTTTCAGATGGCTTTACATGGTCAACGTAATCTGCTAGCTTAAGGTCAATAATTACCTCTTTATTAATAGTAAATATTTTGTCTTCTTTTACTTTAGTAAGTTTTGCTTTATGTCCAATTTCTTCGATAGCAAACTTTTCAAAAGTTTCTCGCATATCTGCATTTTGAGATTTTGCAGCCAATTCACGATAAAAATCTACAGCTTGTTGTTCGTTTTTTATTGCAAAATCAAGAATATCGTCAACGTTGTTAAACTCCCTCATAAACTTCTTTTTTAATGGTGAATGAATTTTCAAAATAAGTTTCAAATTTCATAACTAAATTGTCACAACCATAATCGAATAAACGATTTTGATTATCTGCTGAAGTATGTTGAAATTCAAATGAACTTATATTATTTGTTTTTGCGATTGTTTTCAGCATTTCTGTATTTACATCTTCACCACACTGAACATCAGAAATGTTAAGCCTTTTAGCAAGTTCCAACAACTGAGTTAAGTTGCACTCTGTTATCTGGTTTGAATAAGTGCCGCCAAATTGCTGAATTACTTTTTGAGTATTGGTATAGCTTCCACCTGTTTCAAACTGGAATGATGACGGTAAAATTAGCGAAGCTTGTTTTGCAGTTTCTGTCATGAAATAATCCTGAACTACTACAAAATCAGCATTGTTAAACCAGTTGTTTGTGGTGTTTTTGTCTACTGTGCAACCTATAGGATCTTCACCAAAAATGAAAAGATTTTTAATTTTACCGGAATTTAATTTATCTAACAGGTCATTTGTTAGGGAAGCAGTTTCGAAATTCAATATGCCTTCAGAATTATTCTTTTCTTTTAGTGAAATAATACCCATTGAAGTTTTTCCTAGTTTGCCTGTAATCATTGCAAAATTTCTGATTTCAACAGAAGTATTTGCAGAAACTTCTTTTTCTGAGAAAACAAGAATTGCATTTGCGGTCATGTTATAATCATCAGCAAAAGTTTTTATTATACTTGCTGAAACACCTGATTTTGACACTAACTCATCAAAACTTTCAGCTAAAGCAGTTTTTTTGTAATCTTCGAAACCGTTTGTTTGTGAGGAAATAAATAAATTATTCTGTTTGCCTTCTGTTAATAAATAATGGTTTACAGCTTTTATGAAATGATAATATGAAGCAATGTGCATTGTTTTGTCAACTTTATGCTCCATTGATGAATGTTGTTTTGTAGTTATTGCATCAATTTTAATTTTACTCAGGAATTTTTTATTCTGAATCATAAAACCAGCAACAGCATTATCAGTATTTATTTCTGAACCAAATAAGAAAACCTTTTCTGCACCAGTAATTTGTTCAAAAGGTGTATTTGCAAGGCTATTATTTATATATCCATCTCCTCTTCCTAAATAATGGAATGATCCAATATTCTCGGTTTTTAAACCATCTGTTGCAAATTTATTAACAAGAAAAATTTCTTCATTTGAAAGTCTTGCTCCGGCAAAAACTGCAGTTTCTTGTGCTTTTATTGATTTAGCGTTATTTGTTATAATATTATATGCTTCTTCAAAAGAAATTTCTTTGAAAGTTCCATTTTCTTTTAATAAAGGCTTAGTTATTCTTGTTTTATTGTTAATAGAGTTATAACCAAATTTTGGGAAACGGCATAAATTCCCATCTTTATTTACCATTCCGTTACTACCAGTTACGCGCCAAATGAAATCACCTTTTTGATGATATTCTATTTCGCATCCTACAGAACAATAGTTACAAATTGATTGTATTGAAGATGTTTGAACAGGACCTGGTTTAAATAAAACATTTTCTGTAATTGCTGCAGTAGGACAAGTAGAGATACACATCCCGCATGATTCACAATTTGTATCGCCTAAGCGTTTTTGCATACTAGGAGCAACGTATGTGTCAAATCCGCGATTAATTAAACCTAGTGCATTTGCTCCAACAACTTCACGACAAATTCTTACACAACGTGCACATAAAATGCATTTATTATTGTCAATTTCAATAAAAGGATGATCGAATTTAACTTCGTAATCCTTGAATGAACCTTTATATTTTTCTTGTGTTGCGTTATAATCAGTTGCGTATTTTTTTAGATCGCAATCGTAGTATTCAACACAACCACATTCAAGACAGCGATTGGCTTCCTGATGCGCAACATCTTCGTTTTCGTATCCTAATTCAACTTCTTTAAAATTAATTCTGTCAGTTGAATCTATTGTTGGCATTTCGTGTCTTAATTGTTTTTCAAAATGACCTTTGTAATTTTCTTTCTGTTGTTTCTTGAAATTGTCTTTTTTACTAATGAATTCGTAGTTCTCCGGAGTAAGTTCCTGACCTTTTAAATATTGGTCGCAACTACGTGCAGCTTTTCTTGCCTGTGCAATTGCCTCAATTACTGTTGCCGGACCGGTTACCCCATCGCCAGCTGCGAAAACTGAACTAATACCGGTTTGTAAAGTTTTAGGATTTGCGTCTAAATCCCCCCATTTATTTATTTTTAACTGACCATCAGTAGCAAATTCGTTAATGTCATTAATAAAATTCACTATTGTTTTTTGTCCGATTGCAGCTAAGATATAATCAATTTCAACTTCAAAATCAGAGTTCTCTACAACAACAGGGCGGCGTCTTCCAGATGCATCAGGTTCACCTAATTCCATTTTCAGGCAAGTAATAGATTTTACTTTTCCATCTGCTGTTTTATTTACTTTTTTAGGAGCAGTTAAAAATAAATATTCAACACCTTCCAGTTTTGATTCGTGAATTTCTATTGGATTTGCAGGCATTTCCTTTTCGGTACGACGATAAATAACATAAACTTTATCGGCATTACAACGAAGTGAAGTACGACAACAATCCATTGCAGTATTTCCACCACCAATAACTGCTATAGTTTTTCCTTTAAAATTATATTGCTGACCGGTAATTTCCATGTTGCGCAAAAACTCGATTCCGCTAAAAACATTTTCAGCATCGTCGCCTTCGCAACCAATAGGAGTTCCACCTTGCGAGCCTATTGTTAGGATAGTTGCCTGATATTTTTCTTTAATTTCTTTATATGAAAAATTACCACCAAGATTTTTATTGTAATAAATGTTAGCACCTAATTCAGTGATAGCAGCGACTTCTTTATCAATAATTTCATTTGGAAGTCTGTACTCAGGAATACCATAACGAAGCCATCCGCCGGATTTTGGATTAGCTTCAAAAATATCACATGAATGTCCCTGTAATTGTAAAAACCATGCAGCAGATAAACCACCAGGACCTGCACCAATAATCGCAACTTTTTTTCCGGTTGCTGGTTTTATTTCAGGAATATATCTGTTTGGTGATTCTAAATCAATATCAGAAGCAAAACGTTTTAAATAATCTATTCCTACAGCAGCACCTTCATCAAGTAAATTACGACGACAAGCAACCTCGCACGGGCGAACACATATACGTCCACAAATAGCAGGAAGTGGATTTACTTTTTTTATTAATTCAACAGCTTCGCTGTATAATCCTTTTTCTATTAATGAAATGTATCCTTGAACATCAACACCGGCAGGGCAAGTTTGCTTGCAAGGAGCAGTGCAGTCTGCATAATGGTTACTAACTAATAAGTCAAGTGCAGATTTACGTGCTTTAACAACTTTATCACTGTTAGTTGTTATTTTCATTCCTTCAGTAATTTTAGTAGAGCAGGAGGGTTGCATTCCGCGCATTCCTTCTACTTCAACAACACATACATAACAAGAGGAATAAGGTTCAATTCTTGGATCGTTGCACAATGTTGGAATTTCAATTCCATTTCGCTTTGCTAACTCCAAGATTGATTCTCCTGTGTTTCCTGTTATGTTTTTACCATTAAGGATTATATTCAATGAGCTCATAATATTTTCTTATTTACGATAACTTAATTGCTTCAAATTTACATTTGTTAAAACAAACTCCACATTTAATACAGGTTTCCTGATTAATAAGATGTTTTTGTTTACGTTCACCAGTAATTGCGTTAACTGGACAGTTTTTAGCACAAACAGTACATCCGGTACATTTATCTTCAACAACTGTATATGTTAGTAATTTTTTACAACCGTGTGCTGGGCATTTCTTGCTATGAATATGTGCTTCGTATTCATTTCTGAAATATTTTATTGTTGTAAGAACGGGATTTGGAGCTGTTTGACCTAAACCACAAAGTGAATTATCTTTAATTTGAACTGATAATTCTTCAAGCATTTCAATATCACCTTCACGACCTTCACCTTCTGTGATTCTTGTTAATATTTCTAACATGCGCTTTGTTCCGATACGGCAGAATGTACATTTTCCGCAAGATTCCTTTTGAGTAAAATCAAGGAAAAACCTTGCCATGTCTACCATACATGTGGTTTCGTCCATTACAACCATACCGCCCGAACCCATAATGGCACCTGTTGCAGTAACTGAGTCGTAATCTACAATTGTGTCAGTTAAATGTTCGGGAATACAGCCACCAGATGGTCCGCCTAACTGAACAGCTTTAAATTTTTTATTCTCCTGAATACCACCACCAAGTTTAAAAATAACATCGTTTATTGTTATTCCCATTGGAACTTCAACTAAGCCACCACGATTAATTTTTCCAGTAAGAGCAAAAACTTTTGTTCCTTTTGATTTTTCTGTTCCATAAATGTTGTATGAATTAGCACCATTTAAAATTATAGAAGGAACATTAGCAAATGTTTCTACGTTGTTAATATTTGTTGGTTTTTTCCAAAGTCCTGATGCGGCAGGGAAAGGAGGTCTGCGACGAGGCATTCCGCGCTCACCTTCAATTGAGGCCATTAATGCAGTTTCTTCGCCACACACAAAAGCTCCGGCACCTTCTTTAACATGAATGTCGAAATTAAAACCTTGTTTCCCGTATATGTTTTTTCCTAAATATCCTTTTTCTCTTGCCTGAGCAAGCGCTATGTTTAAGCGAATAATTGCAAGTGGGTATTCTGCTCTGCAATAAATAACACCCTCTGTTCCACCAATTGCATAAGCGGCAATTGTCATTCCTTCAAGAACAGCATGTGGATCGCCTTCTAAAACTGATCTATCCATGAATGCACCAGGGTCACCTTCGTCGGCATTGCAGATAATATATTTTTCGTCAGATTTGTTATTAAATGCAAATTTCCATTTCATTCCGGTTGAAAAACCGCCACCACCGCGACCCCTTAAGCCGGAATCGATGATAGATTGAATTACTGTTTCCTGTGAAATGTTTTCGGTTAATATTTTTTTTATGGCATTATATCCATTTTGAGTTTCGTAATCGCCAATACTTTCAGGAACAATAACGCCACAATTACGTAAAGCGATTTTTACCTGTCCTTTCCAGAAAGTGTCATCCTTTGTTTCAAACAGGTCGGTTTTAACAACGTACTCTTTAATTGGTTCGGAGAGCTTAATATGTTTTTCAAATATTTCAACTGCTCTTTTTTCGTCAATTTCGCCATATAAAAAAGAATTGCCATCATCAATAATTTCAACTAATGGTTCACGAAAACACATTCCAATGCAACCTGTTTTTACAAGTTCGAAATCGAGTTTTTCTGATTCTTTCAGAGCATAAATTTTGTCGTAAACTTTGGAAGCACCTGCAGCAATTCCGCAACTTGCCATTCCAATTAATACTTTCATCTTTCCCATTATCGGAATATGTTTAATTTTTTTCTTTTAGTTGAATTTCTTTAACAATGTTTACAGAAGATTTTCCTGATAGCTTTCCATATGTGTCATTGCCTATCATCATAACGGGAGCTAGCGAGCAACAACCAAGGCATGCAACAGACTCAAGAGTAAATAAATTATCGGGAGTTGTTTCACCATCGTTTATTTTTAAAGCCTCTATTAAGGAGTCTGTAATAATATTTGCATTTTGAACGTGGCAAGCCGTACCATGACATACTTTAATGATATGTTTTCCCACGGGGTTAAGTCTAAACTGTGCATAAAAAGTAGCAACCCCAAACATATCACTTAATTGAAGTCCTGTTTTTTCTGAAATATATTCTAATGCAATTTTTGGAACAAAGCCATAAAGATTTTGTGTTGCCTGAAGTATTGGAATTAAATTACCCTTTTTGTTTTTGTATTTTTCTATAACAGGCTCCAGCTTTTCAATGTCAATATGAACTGAGTTTGCTTTTGGATCGCATTCATTTGCAATACGTTTAATGCGCATAACTAAATATTTTATTTTAAAATTTGAAAGCCTAAAATTACAATAATCTCTTAATTTACATATATTAATTTGATGAAAATGTTAAATAAAATAATGCTTCGCTTTTACTGTAGTTAAGTTAATGTAATACAGCTAGTAAAAAGCTTTAAAATTTATAAGAGAGGATACCAAGAATTAAATGTTGATGTTGATTAAAAGAAGTAGTTTTTAAACTGTTTTTATAAAAGTCAAAAGGGACTGATTTTTTAATATAATTATATCGAAAAGAGAGTTGAAATTTATTATATGGAATTATTATAGATAAGCCTGTCCTGAAATTAATCACTTCATTAATATTATAAACTACCATTGCATTTTTTTCAATATAATTTTCTAGTTCTCCAAAAGTAACAAAGCCTTCAAACCATAAATGTTTTGAAGTTTTAAAACCAAGGTTTTGCTCTCCAATAAAATTTAATTTATTTTTTGTATGTTGAACTACTAATGTAGTAATTGTATAAAAATTTAAGTTTCCCAAAGGTGCAGAACTAATTGATAATCCGATTTGATTCTGAGTATTGTTATTTAAGTGTGAGTAAGTGCCAAAAAGGTTAATTCCAAAATTATTATATTTTTTATCAAAAGCTAAAGAAAATGCAAAATCGTTTAATGTAATTCCTTTACGCTCCTGAATAACTTTGTTCTTTGTTGTGTCGAATTTTGAAAATAAAGTTTTGTAATCAACAAGTATATAGTGAATAGCCGGAATTATTATTGTTCCGTTTGATAACCTGTATTTTAAATTTGTATAAATCTGGTTTTGATATAAATTATAATTGTCTTTAAGAATTTCATTCCCAATTAGTATTTGTTTGGTGTTATATATTTTTAAATTACTGTATGATGTTGTTACAATAATATATTTATTAATATTATATTTAATTCCAAGACTATTGTATAATATGTTATTTGTTAAATTTGATTCTGTCCAATCAACATTCTCTTTCATTTGAAGTAGTTTGTTGTTTTCTGAGTCTTTAATAAAGCTACTTCCGGATTCAAAATATATTTCACGAAAAAAAGTTGGTTTAATTTTATCAGAAAAAATCTGGGAATGTTTTTTTAATAAAAAGTTTGCATCGTTTTCACGATCCAGGTATGTGTAACAATAGTAAAGGCTTTCTAAAACAAAATTGTCTGAACCGTTAAAAATCATTGCTTTTTCAAATTGTTTAGATGCTTTTAAATAATTTTTCTTTTCAAAATAGGCTGCACCAATTCTTGATCGTAAATAAAAATAATCGATATTGTTTTGAAGAGCAATGTTACCAATGTAAATAAGACTATCCCATTGTTTTGTAAGATAGTAGTCGTATGTTTTTTTCTCTATATAATTGTAGTCAAAATTAACCTGAGAAAAAATTTGATTCCCTGAAAAGATAATTAAAAACAAAATGAAAAACTTATTCATGTTTACGTGTATTCTTAAATAATCATTTTGTTAATATTATTGCCATTGTAATTCAATCTCAATATTAATATTGTTTTGAATTAAATTAATTACTGTTGGGTAAGTTGTATAATTAGCTGGATTAAACTGAACAAATCCAACTGGATTTTCAATGTAATTTGGAGCAAATCCTTTTCTATCCCATAAAGAAATTTGATAATTTTGATTTAAAACAGGAAGTTGAAAATTAGGGGAAAGTATCCAAGAAACAGGAAGTGATGATTGAAATAGTCCGGTAATTATTTGTGGTAATCCATTTAAATATAAAATGGAAGGAGGAGAGTTGGTTAATTTATAAAATAGGTTTACAAATATTGGAGGTGTTGGTGGAAAATTCATTTGCTTAACTGTTATTTTTTTAATAAAGACAGTGGTTGGAGCTGTATTAAGAACATGAATATATTGTGTTTTTGTAATAGAATTAGAACCTTGTGCATTAGATGATGTTAATGTTACGTTATAGTTTCCGGGAATATTGTACTGGATGTTAATAGGATTTTGTATTGTAGAGTTTACAGTAGTTGCACCGTTAAATGTCCAGTTCCAATTTGTGGGATTATTTATAGTTAGATCTGTAAAGTTTACAAACTGGCCGACTGTAATATTTGTTGTATTGGCAATAAAATCAGGATTAGGCGCAGAACCAAGTGAATTAACAGTAATATGTTTTTTCTTTTCAATGTAAGCAGAACCACATGCGTTTACTGCAGTTAATGTAACGTCAAATAACCCCGGAGTTAAATATGTATGCGAAGGGTTTTGTAGATTTGAAGTTGTTCCATCACCAAAATTCCAGAACCAAGCTGATGGCAAAACACCTGATAATGCATTACCTGTAAACAGAACATTTCCGTTTACATTTATAATTGTATCGCTTGCAGAAAAACTTATAACAGGAGATGAAACAATGTAAATTGCTTTTATCTGTTCGTGCATTCCTCCGTTTCCATAAGCAGTTAATTCAACATTATAAATACCTTCATGTTGAAAAAGATGTTTTGGATTTTTTTCATAAACAACAGGAGAGCCGTCGTCAAAATTCCATCTGTAAATTTCTGCATCTAATGAAAGGTTTTGAAAATTTACCTCAGATGGGATGTTACATTCTTGAGTATATGTATAACTATAAGCTGCAACCGGAATTGGCTCATCATCACGTTTACAGGAAAAAATGGATATGAAAAGTCCAATTCCTAAAAATATTAGCGGTATTAATTTTTTCATAATTTCTCAGACGCAAAATAAAAAAAATAGTTGCAAATTAAGTTTACAAAAGATGAGATTTTTTTAATTTATATTAAACTGTCATTAAGTGAGTGAGATAGTAGAATGTAATAGAAAAAATAAAAAAATCAGATTAACATTGATTATTTTTGTAAAAACAGAAATTAAAATGTCAAAATATCGTCAGATTATTGAATCACAAAAATACACTTTTGCAGATACTGCATTTGAGAGATTAATGCAGCATCGTATCTATAAAGTGTTACTTGTATGTAATGCATATGATGCGTTTATGCTCGAGGAAGATGGTAGAATTGATGAAAGAATATTTACTGAATATTTTTCTCAGAGTTTAAGATACCCACCAGTATTTATTCAGGCTCATACTGTTTTACAGGCTTTTAGAATTTTGGAACAGGAGCAGGTGGATTTAGTTATAACAATGCTTACTGTTGAAGGAATAGATGCATTTAAACTTGCAGAGAGAATAAAAACAATTTATCCCGATAAACCTATTGTTGTACTTACTCCATTTTCGAGAGAGGTGTCGTTATGGTTAGAACGCGAAGATATTAATTCAATTGATTATGTATTTTGCTGGCTGGGAAATGCCGATATTCTTTTGGCAATAATAAAATTGATAGAGGACAGAATGAATCTGAAACACGATGTTGAAGAGGAAGGTGTTCAGGCAATATTATTAATTGAGGATTCTGTCAGGTATTATTCGTCGTATCTTCCAAATATTTATAAAATATTTTTTCAGCAATCAAAAAGGTCGATTAATGAAGGGTTTAATGAACATCAGAAAATGATGCTTATGCGTGGTCGACCAAAAATATTACTTGCAACAAATTACAATGATGCTGCTTTGTTATACGATAAATATAAAGAAAACCTTATAGGTGTTATTTCTGACATGAGCTATAAGGTAGATGGTGTTAAACAACCTGATGCTGGGGTTAAGTTTTATAACAAAGTTCACTCGGATGATCAGTTTATGCCGTTTCTATTGCAATCAAATGATGCTGCAAATGCTTTAGTTGCAAAGAGTCTAGGAGTTGAGTTTATTAATAAATATTCAAAAACATTATTAACCGAACTTAAAAATTATATTACACATAGTCTTGCTTTTGGTGATTTTGTTTTCAGGCATCATATTACGGGTGAGGAAATTTGCAGAGCAGCAGATTTAAAAACTTTGCAAGAGAAAGTGCTTACTATTCCTGATGAGACTCTAGAATTTCACGTTAAGCGAAATCATTTCTCGAAATGGATGAATGCCCGGTCGCTTTTTCCATTGGCAAGAATGTTTAAATATGTTACTTATAATGATTTTGAAAATATAAGTGAAGTCAGAAGTTTTATTTATGAAGTTATTAAAATTTACAGGCAATATCGTGGAAAGGGTGTAATTGCAAAATTTAGTCGAAAGAACTTTGATGAATACCTTAACTTTTCTAGAATTGGTGATGGCTCTGTTGGCGGAAAGGCACGTGGATTGGCATTTATTGATATGATACTTAAAAAGTATGAACTGTCCGATAAATGGGAGGGAATTAGGGTAAATATTCCAAGAACAGTGGTATTAAGCAGTGAAGTTTTTGATGAATTTATTGAGTCTAACCAGTTAGGTAAGGAATCGAAAGAAAACGAAACAGATGAAGCTGTATTAAATTCATTTTTAAAACCAGATTTACCGAATAGAATAATAAGTGAGCTAAATACTTTTATTTCTTTAACAAATGGCCCAATTGCAGTAAGATCATCAAGTAAATTAGAAGATTCGCATTACCAGCCTTTCGCAGGGATATATGCTACTTATATGGTGCCTAATGTTAGGAGCAATCCTAAACTTACACTTAAGTTTCTTGCACAGGCAATAAAAAGTGTATATGCTTCTGTTTATTATAAGGGAAGCAGAGCATATATGACAGCGACATCAAACATGATTGACGAAGAAAAAATGGGAATTATTTTGCAGGAAGTTTGCGGGCAGAAATACGATAAAATATTTTACCCAGTAATTTCCGGTGTTGCCCGTTCAATAAATTTTTACCCTATCGCTCCCGAGAAGCCAGAGGATGGAATTGTAAGTATGGCATTTGGTTTAGGTAAATATATTGTTGAGGGTGAACAATCATTGAGATTTTCACCAGAGTATCCTAAAAAAATATTGCAGCTTTCTACACCTGAGATGGCATTACGCGACACCCAAAAATATTTTTATGCACTTCAATTATCCGAGGATAGCTTTGTGCCATCTATTGATGATGGTGTTAATCTTGTTAAAATTCCAATAAAAGAAGTTGAAAATGAATCTTCTTTTTCATATGCAGGTTCAACATATGATTTTAATAACAATATTATTAGAGATGGTGTAGTTGAAGGAGGTAAAAAAATAATAACTTTTGCAAACATTTTGCAGCATAATGTGTTTCCGTTTACTCAGGTACTTTCAGAATTGCTTAAAATTTGTCAGAAAGAAATGGGTAATCCTGTGGAGATTGAATTTGCAGTTGATGCTGATGTTCCTTACAAACAACCTAAAATATTTAATGTCCTTCAGATTAGACCAATAGTAGAAAACAAAGAAATTATTACATTAGATCTAAGTAATATTCCTGATAATAATGTAATATTAAAGAGTAACTCAGCATTAGGAAATGGTATAATAAATAATGTATTTGATATTGTTTATGTAAAACCTGAAAGCTTTAACCCTGCTAAGAGTATTGAGATTGCTCAGGAAATTGAAAAAATAAACGAGAAATTTATTGAAAATGGTAAGAACTATATTTTAATTGGTCCGGGTAGATGGGGTTCAAGCGATCCATGGTTAGGTATTCCGGTTAAATGGCATCAAATATCATCGGCTAGATTAATAGTAGAGTCAGGTTTGAAGAATTATAGAATAGATCCTAGTCAGGGTACTCACTTTTTTCAAAATCTTACTTCTTTTAGAGTAGGTTATTTTACAATAAACCCATATATTAATGAAGGTTATTACGATGTGGATTTTCTTTCGGAGCAAAAAGCAATTTTTGAGAATGAATTTATACGACACGTAAAATTTGATGAACAGTTACTGATAAAAATTGACGGAAAAAACAACCTTGGAATAATTTTTAAACCGTAATTTAAATATGCAACACCTGTAAATAATTACATAATTGATTATGTATAAACGAGAAGGTGTTTGCTCTAACTGTTTTTAAAACTGCTATTAAGCATTAATTATCTTTCAAATAAAATAATAACTTTGCCAGCAAAATTTTAAAATCTGTATTTTTTTAGTGTTTAATTATTCATGTTTACTAACACTGATTTAATTCATTTTTTAATTTTTTTAATCTGTCTTATTTTGAACTTAAATTTTTAGAATCTTTTTTATTAACTTTTTTAAAACAATTTTGTGATGAAAGTTGAACAAATAATGAAAGACCTCGAAAAGAAACACCCAGGTGAGGTGGAGTATTTGCAGGCTGTAAGAGAAGTTCTTGAATCTGTGGAAGAGTTGTATAACAAAAATCCACAATTTGAATCGGCTAAAATTATTGAAAGAATAGTTGAGCCAGATCGTATCTTAACATTTAAAGTGCCCTGGGTGGACGATAAAGGTGAAGTGCATGTAAATCTTGGATACAGAATCCAGTTTAATAATGCAATTGGACCTTACAAAGGTGGTCTTCGTTTTCATCCATCAGTTAATTTAAGTATTTTAAAATTCTTAGGTTTCGAACAAATTTTCAAGAATTCACTTACAACACTTCCTATGGGTGGTGGAAAAGGTGGTTCTGATTTCGATCCAAAAGGAAAATCTAATTCTGAAGTAATGCGTTTTTGCCAAAGCTTCATGTTAGAATTAAAAAATATTATCGGACCAGAAACTGATGTTCCTGCTGGTGATATTGGTGTTGGTGGTCGCGAAATTGGTTTCCTTTACGGAATGTATCGCAAATTAGCTCGTGAAAATACTGGTGTTTTAACCGGAAAAGGCTTAGGTTGGGGTGGTTCATTAATCCGTCCAGAAGCTACAGGTTACGGTGATGTATATTTTGCTCAGGAAATGTTAAAAACAAGAAATACCGATTTTAAAGGTAAAATAGTTGCTATTTCTGGTTTTGGTAACGTTGCTTGG
The DNA here is from genome assembly GCA_016218155.1 of Bacteroidia bacterium. Lineage (NCBI taxonomy): Bacteria > Pseudomonadati > Bacteroidota > Bacteroidia > Bacteroidia bacterium. The sequence continues at coordinate 11,711 of JACREQ010000029.1, read as the reverse complement.
GGTGCAGCTTTAAAAGTTACTGAATTAGGTGGTAAGGTTGTAACAATATCTGGTCCTGATGGTTATATTTATGACAAAAACGGAATTAGTGGTGAGAAAATTGACTTTATGTTAGATCTTCGCGCTTCAAATAACGACGTTGTAAAACCTTATGCAGATAAATTTGGTGCAGAATTCCATGCTGGAAAACGCCCATGGGAAGTTAAATGTGATGTTGCATTACCATGTGCTACACAAAACGAATTGAACGAAGCTGATGCTAAAGCTCTTGTTGCTAATGGTTGTATTTGTGTTGGCGAAGGTGCTAACATGCCTTCAACTCCAGAAGCTATCGAAGTATTTGCTAAAGCAAAAATTTTATTCTCACCTGGTAAAGCATCTAACGCTGGTGGTGTTGCTACTTCAGGATTAGAAATGTGTCAGAATTCAATGAAATTAGCTTGGTCAGCTGAAGAGGTTGACAAACGCTTACATGATATTATGAAATCTATACATGAACAATGTGTATTACACGGAAAAGAAGCTGATGGTTATGTTAATTATGTAAAAGGTGCTAACATTGCTGGTTTCTTAAAAGTTGCTAATGCTATGCTTGATCAAGGATTATATTAATATAATTACTACTAAAATTAGAAACTCCGAGTCGAAAGATTCGGAGTTTTTTTATTTCTTTTTATTTTTTCTTAACTGTTCTGTTATTAAACAAATTTTTATTTTTTATCATTAAAATAATGGTCTCGTAACAATCAGTTACGTAGGTCTATTTGCGTTTTTAAAGTGAGTGAAGATATTTTTATATGTCAAATATCAGTACGTGTAATTATAGTTCATTAGTTAAGTAACATTTGTTTTTTTTTTGGAGACTGGTTAAAATAATATTCATTTGTGGCTAATTTTTTTTGTAAAATGAAAATCAAAAACATTATTCTGTTATCAATAGCTTTTATTTTCTTTTGTTCAATAAATGCTTTTTCTCAGGAAACATCTTCGGTTAATATTACTTCTTTTTTAGATGAGGTACAGTATAATCGTGCTATAAATATTATGGCAATGTTGCTAATTGGTTTTGGATTTTTAATGGTGTTTGTGCGTAAATATGGACGCTCGGCACTTACTGCAACATTTCTATTGGTTAGTACTTCTTTGCCGCTTTACTTTTTAATAAAGAGCACTGGTATTGCAGGTATCGAATCAGAAGAAATGACAAAACTTATTTTGGCTGAGTTTGGAGCTGCCAGTTTATTAATAGCTGCAGGTGCAGTTTTAGGCAGATTAAAAATGCCACAGTATATATTGTTAGGGTTTCTCTTTATTCCATTTTATATGTTAAATGAATGGATAGTTTTGGATAATGGATTTAATTTTATTCCTAAAGGAACTGTAATTGATACCGGTGGTTCAATTGTTATTCATGCATTTGGAGCAATTTTCGGATTAGGAGTAGCTTTAACCATGACAACAAAGCAGGAATTTCAAAAAACAATTGAGGCTGATGCAACAAGTGATAGATATTCTATGTTAGGAAGTATGATGTTATGGATATTCTGGCCAAGCTTCTGTGCTGCTTTAGTAACACCCGAGGAAATGCCTCATACTGTTGTAAATGTAATTTTTGCACTTTGTGGTTCAACACTTGCCACATATTTATTTTCTGTTGCACTTCGAAAAAAAATAAGTATAGCAGATATTGCTAATGCGGCACTTGCAGGCGGTGTTGCTATTGGATCTACTTGTGTTATAGCATCACATACAATGGCTGTAATTATTGGAATTTTGGCTGGTGGGCTTTCTACATTTGGATTTGCTGTGATACAATCAAAGCAGCAAAAGTGGATGAGAATTATTGATACCTGTGGAGTAACTAACCTGCATGGATTACCTGGTTTATTTGGGGGTTTAGCTGCTTTACCATTAATTAGCGATATAAATATTTCCAGTCAGTTGTTAGGAATAGGAATTACAATAGCTGTTGCTTTTGTTGCCGGAATAATAACCGGTAAAATACTTCCTGTATTTGGTCGTAAGAAAGAAGCTTATGAAGATGCAGAGGAGTTTCTGGATGCGGAATAAACAAAGTGCCTTAATGTGCTAATTTGAAAGCCTTAAAGTTAACTCAAGGCATTCTTTAGTCACTTTAAGTATTTATTATTGATGTACGAATTTATAGTTTATTGTTCCTTTCTGCGATGTAGGAGCTTTTAAATCGATTGCAAATCGTGATAATAATGCCGATCTTTTAGCCGCATCAGCTAAACAGTCCTCGTTTAATGATGTTTGAGAAGAGACAATGACAGCGGAACTTACAATCCCCTTTTGATTAACTGTAATTTCAATAATTACTTCTCCGCTACCTAGGCATTGATATGCAGGAACTGGTAAACGTGTTGCCTTTCTACCGTTAAGGTTATATGTAATAATCGCTTTTCCTGCGTATGTGTTGTTACTTTTATTATTGTTGTTTGTGTTAGTTGTTACGGTTTGATTCTCCTTACTTTCATCTTTTACTTCATAGCCTTCTTCTTTACTATAGTCTTTTGCAAGCCATCTTTTATCGGCATAATCATTTGCTTTAAAATTATCCTGAGATTTACCATTATTTACAATTTTTTCTACTTCTTTATAATAGTCATCAAAACTTTTATTTTGATCTGATGCATTTGCAGAAACATTTTTGATGTCAGAATTATTTTCATCCTGATTTAGTAAATTATTAAGTTCGGGTGTAGGGATTATTTGGGGTAAATCTTCAGGAGCTAATTCAACAGACATATTATCCTGTGTCGAAAATTCTGGTTTAGAAATCTCAATTAGGATTAATATAAACATGAAAAATGCATGAGCCAGCAGGGTGCCAATTATAGCCATCCTGTATTTTTTAATAAAATTATCTAATTGTATTTGAGTTTTTTCCCAGCTCACAACTAATATTAGTTTTAAATGTAAACGTAAAAAAAATTATTAAATTAAAAGTCCCGGAAATTTCCGGGACAATTTTACTCTTTTTCTTTTTTCTTTTTAGCTTTTGTTTCAGCTTTTGGTTCGGATGTTTCTTTTACCTTAGCTTTTACTTTTGTTTTTTCCTTTTCTTGCACTTTTTCCTGTTTTTTTGCAGTAATTAATTTTTCTGCTTTTTCAGGTTGTGCTTCGAATTTTACTTCTTTTTTCTTTTCAAGCTTAATTTCTTTAACGTTGTTAGTTACTATTGTTTTGTGTTTTTTGCGTGGTCTTCTTACACCAAAAGAACCATGCTGTATTTTCCCTTTACGGGATTTGCGATCACCTTTTCCCATAACAAATTGTATTTGGTTAATGATAAGTATAAGTCAAAACTAAACAAAACTTTACAAAAAAAATAATTTTTACTAATTATTTTGATAAAAAGAAAAAAGCTCAACAAAAGTTGAGCTTTAATAGTATAGAATAAAATATATATTATTTTTTATCTTTTGAATTTTCTCTTTTTGCAGCTTGCTTTTTAGCAGCTAAATCGACTTTTATTTGTTCGTACTGGTCCTTATTATATGTTTTTCCGTCTATAATAAGATTGTTACAAGGTAAAGATTTTAAAAGAGCAGACATGCTTTCTTCTTGATTATCAATAAAAGTTAATGTTGCTTTACGCGCTTCAGCTGGAGTTGATGTGCTGAAAATTTCAAGACTTTTAACATTTTTATTTGCTAATACTGCTGTTTTAAAGTCCTGTACTTCTTTATCAGAATTTAATCCGGATATTGTAAAGTTTGAAGTGTAAGTTCCTTTTGTGTCAAAAACTATTTTTCCTCTAACTGAAGTAAAGTTTAAATTAATATCATTTTGCGAAAATAAGGAAAAAGAGATTCCTAAAAAAAGTGTAATTAGCGCAAATAAATTTTTCATAAGTTGTTGTTTTTTAGTTTTCAATTGACAAATTTATAAATAATTTGAATTTATGCAATTAAAATTAACAATATTTCAATATTTAGAAATTTGATTTTATTCTAAGACTTAAAAATTAAGTTTTGGTTGCCTTTGGTTTGCCGGAGTTTTAAAATTTATTTTATTGTTTTTTGAAATTAGATGAAACGATACATTTTGGCGTATCCCATTTTCCTACAATGTCTTCATCAGATATTACCTCATTATTACATTTCAAAAATTTGCTAAGTTTATTTTTTTTAATAATAAACAATTTACCCGAAATAATCTGATCTATAATAATATGAGTGAGTTCTTCCTGTTTTAAAGTTAAATTGTCTTTACCTATTTGAATGCCTACATCGTTATTTAAAAAGTCCATATCACATGATTGTTTATCGGGTAAATCCCCATCTTCTAATCTGCGTTTTTTGAAATCTTTATAGTTGCCTTTTTCATGAGATTTTCCAAGTGATTGAGCTTTTCGCCATCCATATTCCTGAGTTATTCTTGCCATCCAGTATGCATGTCTGAATGCGTCGAGTTGCCCTCCGTTTAAGTCTCCGTCTAATGTAGTGTCATTTATTAACTGAACTGCCTGTCTTATAGCCTCGAGGCTTATATTATATGTGTCTTTTGCAATAAATGGATGAAAAATCACCCACCTTTTTTCGGGACAGGAAAGTTTAATAAAGCGTTTAAAGTTAGATTGAGAATAAAGGGTTAATGAATTAAAAAAAGTAAAAAAAGCCACCAGAAAAATACCGATGGCTTTTTTAAAAATATTATTAATATTTGAATTACTCAACAACAATTACAAGGTATTTTGAAGTACTCCAAAAATCTGCCGAATTTGAAATTACAAGTTTTTCAACTTTTTTATCTGTTCCTTCAAATTTATATGATGATGATGGATGAGAAGTTACCAAATGAGCTTTTTTACAATTTAAAGGAATTGAGCTGAGTTTTGTGATATCTACTTTTGTAAAGTAATCTTTATTAAAGCCATCCATTAGTTTTTCCATACGACCAATTCCAATAAAACCACCTTCTTTTGTAATTACTTGATGTTCGCTAAGTTCTTTGCGTGTACCGTAAACATACCAAGCAGTATTTAACTCATCAGTTTTTGCAGAAATAACATTTTCTTTATTAATATTTTCATTTGTTAAACTATCAATATTTGAAGTTAAAATTTCAACCTTAATATTCATTTTTTCAAGTTGATCTTTTAAACTTGCAATTTCTTGTTCACCTAGTTCAACTTGTTTTTGAAGATTTTCTATCATTTTTTCAAGTTCAACCATTCTTCCATCAGATTTTTTAAGTTTTCTTTTTAACTGGGCAATGGTTTCTTTATTTTTTTGCATTAAATCGTAAATAAGCTGCATGTCGCTATTAATCTGATCTTTTGATGACTGATTTACTTCAGTTCCAGACATGTTTACTGTAACTAATTTTTCAGCTTCTTTTATTTTATCAAGATTACTTTGAATATCATTAAAATCTGCTAAGTACTGATTTATTTTTCCAGCATCGGTATTAGCAAGGCCGGCAAGACTGTCGCGTTCAAGTTGAAGTTTTAAGTATTCTGGATCTTCCTTAATGTTTGTACAGGCAAATGCAAAAGTAATAATTAAAAAGAAAAGTAATTTTTTCATGTGTTATTATTTTTTAATGGTGCAAAATTAATTCATTTTTTAATCTATTGTTTCATTATCAGAATTATTTAAAATCTCTTCATGCGATTTTATAACAATTACAATTTCACCTTTTACGCCTTTTTGCGTGTAGTATTCTATTAGTTCTTTTAATGTTGCAATTTTATTTTCTTCATATATTTTTGATAACTCACGACTTACGCAAGCTTTTCTATTTTCGCTAAAAACCTCCGACATTTCTTTTAATGCTTTAATAAGTCTGTAAGGAGATTCATAAAAAATAATAGTTCTTTCTTCATTAACTAAAGCATTTAATCTTTTTTTCCTTCCTTTTTTTTGTGGAAGAAAACCTTCAAATATAAATCTGTCGCTGGGAAACCCACTATTAACAAGTGCAGGAACAAATGCTGTTGCACCAGGCAAGCATTCAACAGTTATTTTGTTTTTTAAACATTCACGAACAAGTAAAAATCCTGGGTCACTTATGCACGGTGTTCCGGCGTCGCTAACAAGTGCAAGACTTAATCCTGAGGAGATTTGGTCAATAATGTACTGTAATGATTTGTGTTCGTTAAATTTATGGTAACTGATTACCTTCTTTTGTATTTCAAAATGTTTTAGAAGGTTGTAAGTCTGACGTGTATCTTCTGCTAAAATATAATCAACCTCATTTAAAATGCGCAATGCCCTAAGAGTAATGTCTTCTAAATTACCAATTGGAGTGGGAACAACATATAACTTGCTCATATTTTAATTCAAGAAAAAATGATGATTATTAAATTTATTTTAAGAAATATCTTTAGCTTTATACCGCAAAACAAAGCTAATAATTAAAATATATAAATCATGGAAAATTCAAAAACATTAGAAATTTTAAAAATGGCAATACTTATGGAAAAGCGTGGTCATGCGTTTTATTCACAAGTAGCTAGCCAAACAAAAAGTTCAGAAATTAGAAATATCTTTGAGATTATGGCAAAAGAAGAAATTCTTCATGAAAAATTTCTTTCAGATCAATATAGAGAATTGCAAAAAAGCCAAAAACTTGCCGATATCGCTTTACCAAATGCCGATGGGTTTGCGAACATTATTCTATCAGAAAAAGTAAAAAAAGAAATTTCTGCTGCTGGATACGAAGCGGCGGCAATTTCGGCAGCTATTGATATGGAGAGTAATGCAATAAAAGTATATTCTGAAAGGGCTGCGATTGCAACTGATAAAAATGAGAAGGAATTATTTAACTGGTTAGCAAATTGGGAAAAAACTCATCATAAAATTCTTATTGAGTTAGATAATGAATTAAAAGAATCTGTTTGGTATGATAATCAGTTCTGGCCATTTTAGTTAAAATTTAACTAATAAATTAAAAAAGGGGGGGACAGCCCCCTTTTATTTTTTCTAAACTTTATAATGTGCAGTAGAATAGAGGCATACTATGTTGATAATTTTAGCGTAAGGGACATTCAGCAAGTTGTTATTAACAATTTCTTAAAAATGTTCAAATGTTTAGTTAAAAAATGGCAACCTTAGTTTTTGTTTTTCGTCTAAAAATAAATTGTTAAAAGGCATTATTATTAAACTATTTTTGTTAAGTATGTGAAATTCATTATTTCACACCTAAATTGATTTAGGTGTGAAATTTTTATTTGCATTTTTTTAAAGAAAAAAAGAATAAAATGAAAAAATATAAACCTGAAAATATGAAAAGATTGTTTGCTTTAATCATTGGATTATGGATTACATCATATGGGATTGCTCAAACAGAACGATATGAATTTGCTGATGTAAAGCCAATTAATGGAAATCAGAATGTTGTATTCTTTTATATCACCGGAGTTGGTGGTGATGAACAAGCGAATGCAGTACTTTCCGAATTACAGGATGACAATATGGTTGGAGATTGCTGGATTATTCCTGCCAAAGATAACTCATACAGAATAAAGGCTTTTATTAACAGAAATGTAAATGCTGATTATATAAGAAAAATTTTACTTAGCCAGGGGGTAGATTATGATGTTACTAAGGTGGGTGTTAGGTTAATAACTGAGTTAAAGAATGAATCATCGGGAAAAAAATATGAAGATGGTAGAGTATCTGAGCATTCTCCAGTCTTTATTTCGACAGGAAATGCAGATTATGATAATTCTGTTTATGATAAAGCAAAGCAAGAATGGATAAAGAATTATCCAGAAGAGTACAATAATGTGTACGGTATTACTACAGAATCAAAAAACAATATTGAAAAAAAATAATATAGAATTTAAATGAAAAAGCTCAAAAATATCAATATGAGAACCAAATATTTTTTAATAGTTATTTCCTTATTTTTTAGTTTGTTAAATTCGGAAGTTGTTTTTTCTCAATCAAATACTCCTTGTGGAGCACCTGTCCTTGCTGTAAATGCAGGTTGTGTTAATACTTTAGGAACAACAGTAGGACAAACCTATCAAACAAATGCTGCAAATGGTGGAACACCAACTTGTGCTTCTCCTGGAGCTCCTGATGTTTGGTACCAATTTGTTGCACCTGCCAGTGGTAGTGTTACAATAACTACTGACGTTGCCGGTATTACAGATGGTGGAATGTCATTAAATAGTGGTCCTTGTGGATCTCCAACTCAAATTGTATGTGATGATGATGGTGGCCCTGGATTAATGCCAATGATAACACAAACAGGTCTTACTCCTGGAGTTTCTTATTGGATTAGATTTTGGGCGTATGGTGGAACAAATACTGGGACATTTAATATTTGTATTACTCCTGGACCAACACCTGCAACAAATAATGAATGCGCAACTGCAACAGCACTTACAGTAAATCCTGATTATTTGTGTGGTACCGTAACTCCTGGTACTGTTCTGGGTGCAACTGCTTCAGCTAATGCTACTGCACCATGTTTTGGAACAGCAGATGATGATGTTTGGTATTCTTTTGTTGCAACAAGTACTAGCCATAGGGTGTCTTTGACTAATGTTGCCGGATCTACTACAGATATGTATCATGCAGTATATAGTGGAACTTGCGGTTCGCTAACAAATATTGCATGTAACGATGCTGATCAAACAGATTTGGTTGGGTTAACAATTGGAGCTACTTATTATGTAAGAGTCTATACCTGGACTTCTACTACAGGCCAAACTAGTACTTTTAATGTTTGTATAGGCACAGCTCCACCTCCACCTACATGCCCCGGTGGTCTAGGAACTTATACTTCTATAGCTTCTTTGCCCTATACTCATAACGGACAAACCACCTGTGGTGATGTGGATAATATAACAAGTGCAAATATAATTACCTGTGGAAGTACTTCTTATAATACAGGAGAAGATTATGTTTATGTTTTTACTCCAGCAACTACAGGTTCAATTACAATTGGTGTTACATCAACAGGAACATATATGGGATTGCAATTATTTGATGGTTGTCCTTTCTCAACTGGCACTTGTAGTTGGTCTGCACAAAGTTCAGCTGGTAACCAGTCTGGTTGTGCTGGTGTTGTTGCTGGTCATACATATTATTTAATTATTGACTCTTGGGCATCGCCTGCTTGTAATCCATATAGTTTAAGTATTTCAGCTGTAACTGTTGGTGGTTTGGCAAATGATAATTGTGCAGGCGCAACCCCACTTCCAGTAAATGCAACGTGCACATATACTAACTCTACAAATGCCTGTGCTACTCCAACAGCTGGTGTTCCAGCTCCTGGTTGTGGTAATTATTTAGGTGGTGATGTTTGGTTTTCTGCAGTTGTTCCAGCAAGTGGAAATATTCAGTTTGATGGACAAGCAGGAGGAATGCTAGATGGAGCAATGGCACTATATACAGGAACTTGCGCTTCTCTTTCGTTAGCCGCTTGTGATGATAATAGTAGTACAAATGCTTCAATGCCACATATTGTTAGATCCGGTCTTACTCCTGGCTCAACTGTTTATATTAGATTTTGGGAATATGGAAATGATGCTCCCGGAACTTTTGGCATTTGTGCGCAAACTTATGTGCCACCAATCCCAAATAATCAGGATTGTCTTGGTGCTATTCCTATTTGTCAGAATACATATAGTACTGCAATTGCATATTCCGGAACCGGTAATATTTTAGGTGAGATTTCATCTGGAATTTCTTGTTTGGGTGCTGGTGAGAAAAATGATGTTTGGTATGTCTTTACTGTACTATCATCAGGAAATTTAGATTTTACAATTAACCCAAATACAAATACTGATGATTATGACTGGGCAGTGTATAATTTAACAACAAATAATTGTCAGGATATTGCTTCGAATGCGTCACTTGAAGTTAGTTGTAATTTTAGTGGAAGCACAACTGTTTATAATAGTGCTGCTTGTACAACAACAACAAATAGTGAGCAAGGGAATACGGGTCCTAATGGTTATTTTGTTGGTTGTAATATTTTAAATGAAGACGTAGTGCCTGTTACTGCAGGTCAAACATATGTAATTAATGTTAGTCAGTATTCAACTTCAGTAGACGGCTATACAATTGATTTTTCTGCATCTACTGCTTCAATTTTTGATAATGTACCTCCTTCATTTAGTTCAGTAAATACTCCCATACCTTGTGGGGCAACTTCTATAACCGTAAATTTTAGCGAAAATGTATCCTGTAGTACTGCAAGTACAGCTGACTTTACATTAACAGGTCCTGGTGGTCCATATACAATTACTGCAATTTCTTCAGCAAATTGTTCTGCAGGTGCTACATATGATAATACATTTACAATGAATGTAAGTCCTGCAATTACAACAAGCGGAACATTTACAATTGCACTTCTTCCTGTAGCTGTAGCCGGATCGGTTTCAGATATTTGTGGGAATACAGCGCCAGCAGCATCTTTTAACTTTACAATTAATAATATATCAGCAACTACCAACCAGACTAATGTTTTATGTCCGGGAGCAACTACTGGGCAGGCTTCAGCTACAGGCAGTGGTGGTACTGCACCTTATTCATATTTGTGGTCAACAGGTGGTGCTACTCAAACTATAACAAATTTACCTGCAGGAACTTATACTGTAACAACAACAGATGCTGGCGGTTGTAAATATATTTCTACTGTAACAATTACTCAACCTGCTGCAATTGTTTTAACTCCTAGTATGACTCAGGCAACTTGTGGATCTAATAATGGAACAGCTACTATTACAGTAACTTCGGGTGGAACAGGTCCATGGGATTATGCTTGGTCTAATGGCTCAAATACAAATAATACTGCATCTACAACAAATACAATTTCTTCTTTAGCTGCAAATACATATACTGTTACTGTTAATGATAATAATAACTGTACAGCCACAGGATCTGTAAATGTTACATCCACCGGCGGTGTAACTTCTACTTTCTCACAAACAGCAAATCGTTGTTTAACAGGAAATACTTTTAATTTTACTAATACTGGTTCATCAGGTGGTGGTTATACCTATTCATGGACATTCCCAGGAGGAACTCCTGCAAGTTCAACTACTAATAATCAAAATAATGTTACTTGGGCTGCAGCTGGAACATATACAATAACACATTCAGTAACTGGACCTGGTCCATGTACATCTACAACTACTAGCACAATTACAGTTTATCCTCAACCAACTGTTACATTTACACAAACAAATATTACTTGTAGTGGTTTATGTAATGGAACTGCAACTGCAAGTCCATCTGGTGTTGGATATTCCTATGTGTGGAATGACCCAGCACCTGTACAAACAACACAAACAGCGAATGCGCTTTGTGCTGGTCCGTATAATGTTACTGTTACCGATCCAAATGGATGTACTGGTGTAAATACTGTAACTATAACATCTCCTGCTGCTATGGTATTAAATGCAACCAGAACAAATGTGACTTGTAATGGTCTCTGTAATGGTACTGCTAATGTTGCAGTTACTTCAGGTGGAACAGGTCCTTTTACATATGCATGGGGAGCTGGCTCGACACCAAATGCAGCCTCAACATCAAGTTTATGTGCCGGCACATTTACAGTTACAGTTACCGATGCAAACCTTTGTACTGCGACTGCCAGTGTAGTCGTAACACAGCCTACTTTATTAACATCTTCAATAACAGCTCAGACAAACGTATCCTGTAATGGTGGCTCCAATGGTAGCGCAACTGTAACTGCTGCAGGCGGAACCGCTCCATATA
>JACREQ010000028.1 GCA_016218155.1 Bacteroidia bacterium | reverse complement strand
GTGGAGAATTTATGATGAAACAGGTGACCTTGTTTATTCAACTACTCAGGAAGCTCCAAATTATATTTTCGAAGACGAGGGTTGTTTCCAGATAGTATTAGTTGCAGAAAGCAAATGGGGATGTAAAGATACAACAGAGTATAACCCACTTTGTGTTGATGCATATCCTTCTTTAGAGGTGCCAAATTCATTTACACCTAACGGTGATGGAATGAACGATGTATTTAAAGTACATGGTAAATCAATAGTTGAGTTCCATGCAGTAATTATGAACCGTTGGGGTAAAAAACTATACGAGTGGAATAATGCTGATGGAGGCTGGGATGGAAAGATTGGTGGTGGAGAGGCAACTCCTGGTGTTTACTATTATGTTATTACAGCAAAAGGGAAAAAAGAAGTAGATTATGAATTCAAGGGATTCTTCTATTTACTTAAAGAGAAATAATAATTACTAATTTGAATAAAAAAGCTGCCTCAATAACGAGGCAGCTTTTTTTTATGTGAATTTTATTATATAATTTATATCTGTATCCCAGCTGTATTTGTTGCTAGTTATAACAATTTTATTTTTATTTAAATTTATTTTAAAAAGCAGGCAACGAAATATTATTATTATTTGTCTTATTAAAAAACAAATTCTTATATTTATAATTAATTTTAAAATAGTATTTAATTATTTGAAAATAAGAAATTTTATTTATGTTATGAAAAGAAAATTAATAATCGATATAATGTTATTTGCATATTATAAATCATAAAAAGAATTGTTATGATAAAAATATTTGTTTTCTCAGTATTGCTTTTTATTGTTATAGTAACAGAAATAAAAAGTCAAACCTATAATCTTAATTCAAGTATTAATAATACAACCATTAGTGGCTGTAATTTTACTTTGTATGATAGTGGTGGTCCAGTTTCTTCTTATCAGAATAGTGAAAATTATACAGTAACATTTTGTTCTGGTAATTCAGATTGTTTGCAATTGCAATTTGCAGGTAATTTTGGACTAGAGCAGGGGTTTGAAAACCTCAGTATTCATGATGGTAATTCTACAGGAGCAAATTTATTAGCTTCTTTGGATGGGTATATTTTACCAACTACATATACTACTTCCGGTAGTTGTGTTACTATTCATTTTACATCGGATGGTAGTGTAACTTATGAAGGATTTCAAATCAATATAACATGTACTGGAAATTGTTATGTGCCGCCACCACCACCTACCAATGATGATCCATGTACTGCTTTTAATATTACAGTAAATCCAACATGTAATTACACTGCTTATACCTGTCAAAATGCTACAGGTACAACCACAGTACCAGCACCAACATGTGCAAGCGGATATATGGGAAGCGATGTGTGGTTTTCTACTGTAGTGGCTTCTACAGGTGTTATTGTACAGTTAGGAGCAGGAGGAATGTCTGATATAGGAATGGCGATATATTCAGGTACAAGTTGTAGTGCATTAACAGAAATTTTATGTAACGAACCTTCTGCAGGTTTACCACCTTCTCAGTTAGTGGGAAGTGCTTTAGCAGGACAAACAATTTGGATAAGGGTTTGGCAGCCTTATAATTCAAGTCCGAGTTCTTTTAATATATGTGCTTTTGAGCCAGCACCGCCACCGCCAACAAATTCAGGGTGTCCAAATGCGAATTTTGCTTTTCAGGATTTTACGAATTGGCAGGGATTTACAGGTACATATTCTGCATGTTGTCCTTCAACTGGAATAGTCAATGGAAGACATACAATAATGAATGCACCAGGAACAGACCCTAATACTGGTAATGCTTTAAATATACTTCCTCCAGGGTTATCAGTTGGTGCAAGACTAGGAAATGAATCAACAGGTGCGCAAGCAGAAAGATTACGTTATACACTTACAGTAAATGCTTCAAATTCAATGTTTTTTTATAGATATGCAGTAGTGCTTGAAGATCCTGCACATGATTTAAGTGATCAGCCAAAATTTGATATAATGATTTTAGATGCAAATAATAATATTGTTGATCCTATGTGCGGTATGTATTCTATTATTTCGGGTGGATCAATTCCGGGCTTTCAAAGTTTTGGAACAACCCGTTGGAAGGATTGGACAGTTGTAGGAATTGATCTTTCTCCATATATGGGTCAAAATATTTCAATAGAATACACAACATATGATTGTCTTCAAACCGGACATTATGGTTATGCTTATTTATCCTGTGATTGTATGCCAATGGGAATAAATGTTGGGTTTTGTGTAGGAAACTTAGATGCTGAATTATCTGCACCTCCTGGTTTCTCATATTTGTGGAGTCCGGGTGGCGCAACTTCTCAATCAATAACAATTAATAATCCAACAATTGGTACAACATATACCTGCGAACTTACTGCACCAAATGGTTGTCAGATAACATTAACTTCAGTTCTCGAACAAACATACATGACTCCCGGATTTTCAATAGATCCAGTAGTTTGTACATATAATGTGCAATTATATGATACTTCTTTTGTAAATCAAGGGACCATAGGAGCTTGGAATTGGGATTTTGGTGATGGAACAACATCAAATCTGCAAAATCCACTTCATACATTTCCGGCACCTGGTACATATACAATTACTCTTGTTGTCTCAAGTGCAGCAGGAGGGTGTACTGATACAGTTTCTCATCAGGTAACTATTTTTCCAGCTCCAATTGCGAATGCCGGCCCAGATGTTACAGCATGTGCTCTTGAATATACTTTGCAGGCAACACCTTCTACGGGAGTTGGTACATGGACAGGTAGCGGCCCAGGGTTATTTTCTTTTATCGGTGGTGTAAATAACACTAATTCAATTGTTCAGGTTTCGACAACCGGAGTATATACTTTTACCTGGTCGGTTAATGATGGAGGTGGCTGTATAAATTCTGACAATGTTATCATAAATTTTAATGAGCCTCCTACTGCAAATGCAGGTACTGATATTTCAACATGTCAGCTTGGAGCAACGTTACATGGATATACAAATGTTGGAACAGGTTCATGGTCACAGGTATCTGGTCCTGCAACAATTTCATTTGCTAATTCAAATTCTGCGATAACAACGTTTACGAGTACTACGCCAGGTACTTATTTAATTCAATGGACTGCAAATAATGGATCCTGTTATGATACTGATACTGTTTCTGTAATACTTATTCCACCACCATATGCATTTGCAGGATTAGATGAAGTCGCATGTGGTAATTCAATAAATCTTTCAGCTGATAGTACTTATCCTGGATGGTGGACGGCTAATAGTTCCAATATTGTGTTTTCAAGTAGTTCAAGTGATCCTAGTCCTTATGTATGGACAACCACAACAACTTCTAGTTCATTTACGGTTTCTTTAGTATGGCATGTTTTTGACGGACAATGTTATGGCACTGATACTTTATCTGTAACTTTTGTTAAATTGCCTCATGCTGAAGCTGGTCCAACACAATCTGTTTGTGGTGTGTTAACACAATTAGGAGCTGATACAATTGGAAGTGGTATGTCTAGTGGTCACTGGACATGTAATATTCCTGGCCTGTCAATCATACCAACGGGGTCAGGCACTGTTCAATGGGACCCAAATGTTAGTGCAGCAACACTTGGCTCTGGTTTTTTTAATTCGAATAGTCAGCACCCTGTATGGTTTTATTGGAATGCATATAATGGACCAGTTTGTTATTCTGTAGACAGTGTGTTAGTAACATTTTACCAGAAGCCTGCAGCAAATGCAGGTGTTGATACAACCGTATGTGGATTGTCGTATAATTTAGGTGGTGATTGGAGTATTAATAATCATAGTGGTATTTGGAGTACGTTGTTACCAGCTCCAGGTATTGCTAATTTTATTCCTACAACAGCACCTGATGGTGATGTAACTGTTACAAATTATGGGATATATGATTTTATATGGAAAGAAATGAATCAGGGAAATACAGTATGTTATGATCGGGATACTGTTAGAGTTGAATTTAAAGTAATTCCAATGCCTGATGCCGGTTTAGATTTCTCTGTTTGCGGTTTGTGGGCAATTATAAGTGCAACTCCAAGCGTAAGCGGTGGTTATTGGAGTAATACATCAGGAGTTGCTTTTTACGATGTTATTAATGGTACATATACTCCATCAAATGCATACTTGCCAACAACACCAATAAGATATGGCTCAGAAAATGAAATGATAACTATGTATTGGTTCGAAACACTTAATGGTTGTACTGAATATGATTCTGTAAATGTTTATTTCGGAAGTATTCAGGATGCAGTTCATTTGGTAGATCCTGCTGATTCTACTGTTTGCGGTCCTATGTATACTTTGTTAAATGCTCAACAACCAGCATATGGGTCAGGTTATTGGATTGATGATATTTTTTCTACAACATTTACTCCTTCGCCTGTAAGCCCAAGTCCAATTGCTTCTATTGATACTGGTAGTGTAGATTATTACGGTTATCATAACTTTTATTGGGTAACCGTTAATGGAGATTGCAGAGACACCTCAGATGCTGTACCTGTAAAGTTTATTCAACAACCTGTAGCTAATGCAGGGCCACATTACTGGCCAGGTTTATTTGGAAACAATCATCAAATTAAAACTGACACTGTTTGTGGTTTAAATTATCAAATGGCTGCTGTTCCTTCAATTGGCATTGGAGATTGGACAAGCGAGGATATAAATGTGCATTTTGGTGGACTTCAAGGTCCTCCTAATACACCGGTTTATAATGATAGTCTATATATGTCAGGTGTTGGAAATTATTCAGTGTTTAATATTACTGGTGACAGATATAAAGAATTTGTATGGCAAGAACATAATGAAGGTTGCACTGATAGTGATACTTTAAGGTTATATTTTGCACCTTACCCAAGCGGAACTTTTTCTACAACAATGCCAGCCTGTCGTCACGATAGCTCTATGATTATTGCTACCACATGGCCACTTCCTGGTCACATTGATTATATGATAACAAATTACGAGTGGTCATACCCTAATGGTAATTTATCTCCAGTTATAATAAATACAACAGTATCAGATACAATTTATGTTAGCTGGCCAACTGGCGAACAACATAATGTTACATTAATAACAACAAATACATGGGGTTGCCGAAGTGGTATTGTTACTCATCAGGTGATTGAGCCTGCTCCATTTAATCCATCATATGATTTAACCGATGCTCATTGTATGGATTGTAATGGAGAAATTTTGTTAAGTACTGCAAATGGTACACATTCCAATTATTATACTTTTAACTGGATTGATACCTCTTTTGTGAATCCATCTGCTTTGTTACAAACTCAGTTGTGCCCATTAACTTCGTACGGAGTTATTGTAAATGGAGAGTCGTTATCTGATGATGCAACTCCTGGAACAGTTTGTCACGATACAATCTCAATTTTTGTTGCTGATACTGGAAAGGTAACTGCACAATTTGAAACAATGTTGCTTGAACAACATCAGGCTGTTCCTTATAATGTGCAATTTATTAATACTTCTATAGGTGGTCGTCGTTATTCCTGGAGAGTTTATGATGAAGCCGGTACTCTTGTATATACAAGTACTCAGGAAGCTCCAAATTATATTTTTGCAGAGGAAGGTTGTTTTCAGATTGTATTAGTTGCCGAAAGTAAATGGGGATGTAAAGACACAATGGAATTTAATCCACTTTGTGTTGATGCATATCCTGTAATGGAAGTACCAAATTCATTTACTCCCAATAATGATGGACAGAATGATATTTTTCAGGTTCATAGTAAATCAATTGAAACTTTTCATGCAGTAATTCTAAACAGATGGGGTAAGAAACTTTATGAATGGGATAATGCTGAAGGCGGATGGGATGGTAAAATTGGCAAATCAGAAGCGTCGCCCGGAGTTTATTATTATATTATTACTGCAAAGGGTAAGAAAGATGTAGATTTTGAATTCAAAGGATTCTTCTATCTTTTAAAGGAAAAATAAAAATAGTTAATGTATGAAGGAGATTTATTCCTCCTTCATACATTTTTTATTAAAGATTATTTTGGGAAATTCAGCTCTAATTGTTCGAAAGTTTGCATTGAGTCAGCAGGAACAATATAAGACTTCGCTTCACCGGATATTGTAATATCAGGATTAATATTTTGTAACTCAGAATCAGTAATCATTTTCTTATTCAACATTTTGTTAGCAATAGCAATGATAAATTCTTTTACCGATGAATTTAACCCACCGTTAGCATCAAAACTATACTTAAAATATTTTGGCTTTGGTATTATTGAGGCAAGATAAATTGCTTCAGAAAGAGATAAATCTGCCGGTTTTTTATTAAAGTAAAATCTTGATGCATCTGTAATTCCATATATACCTGGACCCCATTCTATAATGTTAAGATAAACTTCATACATTCTTTCTTTAGTGCAAAGTCCTTGATTTTCTATTAACCATACAATAATAATTTCTTCAATTTTTCTTGCAATTGTTTTATTCCTATTTAGGAAAACATTTTTAACAAGTTGCATTGAAATTGTACTTCCACCTCTGGCAAATTTTTTACGTTTTATATCTTCGGCAATTGATTGTTGAATAGATTCCATTATAAATCCACGATGGTAAAAAAATGCTCCGTCTTCTGTACATAAAATGGCATCCCTCATAAAAGGCGAAACAAGATTTAGTGGTGTAAAATCAGGATTACTGAATCCAACCATAAATGTTTTTACAGGTTCACCTTTTTCAAATGCTGTATGCGAAAACTCATTTTGCATCATAGAGTAATTTACATTTCCGAATTGTTGAATTCCAAAATATTTCTTTAATAACTCTGATGAGAATTTCAATGAATCAGGTATAGAAAAATCAACAAAAAAATCAAGGTTATATGCTAATTCTCCTTTAGTTTTTATTCCATATAAAGTGTGAAATAGCCCTTCTGGTAATGATTCAAATAATTGCTGTGATGGAAAAAATGGCTTGTGAATTTTTAGTGTAAGTTGTTTTGTAGGAGCTATGGTATAATTGATAAATGGATTAAATGACAAAGTATTAATATATACAGTAGAACTACTGTCGAGTTGAAAATAGTTTTCACCTATTCTTAAATTGAAATCAAATTTAAGATCATCAAATTTTACATCTGTTTTTGAGATTGAAGGTTGGTTTATTTTAAAATTACTTATATAAGATTTTCCAAGTAGATTAACATAACCTCCTTCTGTAGTTTGAATAAAACTGAAAAAGGCAGTATCAAAACTTAAATCAGTTTTATAAGAATTCATTAATCCGGCAATTATTTTATTTGATTTACCTACTTGATTTACCTTTATTGCTGCAGTTCTTGTGTCTGGAATTATTTTTCCTACAATTCTGATTTCAGACTTGTATTTACCATCATTTAGATGAACTCTTGTTTTGAAACTATTTTCTTTGTAAGAAATATCTATAGTGTTAGCATTTAAGGAATCATTTTCATGTTTGTAAAAGATATTCAGATTCTTTATTGACATGGAATATGGAATGTGCCCAAATAATGCATTGAATATTAAATTACTGCGTTTGTAATAATTTACATCTTTATCAGGGACTGTATCAGTTGAATCAGCTGAATTATTTTTTAACAAAAAGCTGAAATTATCTGTACTGTCAGCAAGAATAACATTTATTCTGATATTTGTTATATTAAGTGAATTGAAATTAACATCTCCAAAAATAATATCCCAAAATTTTAAATCAGCATTAATACTATCAATTTTAATTAATGTGTCTCCATTCAAAGGAAAAATATTTATATTTTTAAACTCAATGTTTGTAATACCACTTAACTTTGAATTCTCAATTGAAATAGTGCCATTATGATTTTTATTGAACGACTCTATTTTTGAGTTTAAGAAATGATTGAATATATTTTGCTTAAATATTAATGCTGTTAAAATAATTACAAACAACGTACACAATAAAATAGTTAGAGCTATTTTAATCTTCTTTTTAGTAATATTCATAAAAAATTTATAATCTGGAATTAGTAGAGAGATAGTTTTTTACATAATCATTAACAGCATCTTCAAGTGAAGTAAAAGATTTATTGTATCCTATGTTAATTAATTTGTCCATTTTAGCTTCTGTAAAATACTGGTATTTGTCACGAATATCAATTGGGGTATCAATAAATGAGATGTCTGGTTTAATATTCATTGCAGAATATGTAGCTAATACTAAATCATTAAAAGTTCTTGCATATCCTGTACCTAAGTTATAAATACCGGAATTTTTTCTGTGGTGCATTAAAAAATATAATACATCTATTAAATCTTTAACATAAATAAAATCCCTTTTTTGTTCTCCGTCACCAAAGCCTTCTTTATGTGAACGGAATAATTTCATTTTTCCTGTTGCTTTAATCTGATTGAATGCGTGAAATACTACAGATGCCATTCTTGCTTTATGATATTCATTCGGACCAAAAACATTAAAGAATTTAAGACCTGTCCAGAAATACGGTTTTTCACTTTGTTGTAATGCCCAGATATCAAAATTGTTTTTCGATTCACCATATGGATTTAAAGGTTTTAATTGTGGAATTAATGACTCGTCATCATTGTATCCAAGTTCGCCTTCTCCATATGTAGCAGCAGAAGATGCATAAATTAATGGTAAGCCAAATTCAACACAAGCTTTCCAAACTTTTTGTGAATAATTAAAATTTAATTCATCAAAAATTGATTTGTCAAATTCAGTAGTGTCGGTTCTTGCGCCTATGTGGAAAATAAATTGAACAAATTTATGATTGTCATTTAACCATGCAAAAAAATCTTTTCGATCTACTTTAGCTGTGAAAATTTTATTTTCAATATTTGATGCTTTTTCAGTTTTCGAAAAATCATCAACAAGAATAATATCTTTAAAATTTTCTTTATTAAGTCGCGAAACTAATACGCTTCCAATAAAACCTGCTGCACCTGTAACTACTATCATAGTATTTTTTTGCAAAGCTACCTATTTTTAAAATAATGACATATTTAAGTTTGATAAAATTTTTAACTTCGCGGAAGAAAAAATAAAAGATTATGTACAGAACTCATACTTGCGGAGAACTTAATATCAAGAATATAGGTAATGTTGTGACTTTAAGCGGCTGGGTGCAGCGTATACGCGATAAAGGTGCAATGATGTGGATTGATTTGCGAGACAGATATGGAATTACACAATTAGTTTTTGAACGCGAAAATATAGATGCTGAATTACTCGAAAAGGTAAAATCTCTTGGTCGTGAGTTTGTTATTCAGGTTACGGGTGAAGTAATAGAGCGCGAGTCAAAGAATCCTAAAATGGAAACTGGAGAAATTGAATTAAAAGTTCAGACATTAAAAATTCTAAATAAATCAATAACACCTCCATTTACAATTGAGGATGAAAGCGATGGTGGTGATGAAATAAGAATGAAATACCGTTATCTGGATTTAAGAAGAACTCCAATTAAAAATAATATTGAGTTACGTCACAATATGGGAGTAGAGACAAGAAATTATCTAAATTCTCATAAATTTTTTGAAATAGAAACTCCTTTTTTAATTAAGTCAACACCTGAAGGAGCGCGCGATTTTGTTGTTCCATCAAGAATGAATCAGGGGCAGTTTTATGCATTACCTCAATCACCACAAACATTTAAGCAATTGCTTATGGTTGCTGGATACGATAGATATTTTCAAATTGTTAGATGTTTCAGAGATGAAGATTTAAGAGCCGATCGTCAGCCGGAGTTTACTCAGATTGATTGCGAGATGGCTTTTGTTGAGCAGGAAGATATTTTAAATATGTTTGAAGGTTTAACAAAGCACCTTTTCAAAAATGTAAAGGGAATTGACATACATGAATTCCCTCGTATGAGCTATGATTTTGCTATGAAAAATTATGGTTGCGATAAACCAGATTTGCGTTTTAAAATGACTTTTGTTGAATTAAACGACGTAGTAAAAGGTAAAGAATTTAAAGTTTTTGACGATGCCGAACTAGTTGTTGGTATTTGTGCTAAGGGTTGTGCCGAATATACCCGAAAACAATTAGATGAGTTAACTGATTTTGTGAAACGTCCGCAAATTGGCGCTACAGGCTTGGTTTACGCAAGATACAATACAGATGGTACTTTAAAATCATCAGTAGATAAATTTTATAACGAAGAAGAATTAAAAAAATGGGCTGTAAAATTTAATGCAGAACCTGGTGATTTAATTTTAATTCTTGCAGGAAAAGAAGAAAAAACTCAGAAAGCATTATCTGAGCTTCGTTTAGAGATGGGCAACAGACTTGGTTTGCGTAAACCAGATGTTTATTGTCCTCTGTGGGTTTGCGATTTTCCTTTATTGGAATGGGATGAAGAAACTCAAAGATATTATGCAAAACACCATCCGTTTACTTCTCCAAAACCAGAAGATATTCATTTATTAGAAAAAGAAGCCGGTAAAGTACGCGCCAATGCTTACGATCTTGTTATAAACGGTGTTGAAGTAGGAGGTGGGTCAATAAGGATTTACGATAGAGATTTACAAAAACAAATGTTCGGAATACTTGGATTTACTGATGAAGAGGCTCAGAAACAATTTGGATTTTTAATGAATGCTTTCGAATATGGGGCTCCACCTCATGGCGGTATCGCATTTGGTTTCGATAGAATTTGCTCGTTGTTTGGAGGTAGTGAATCTATCCGTGATTTTATTGCATTTCCAAAAAATAACTCAGGAAGAGATGTCATGATTGATTCACCATCTGAAATAAGTGAACTACAGTTTAAAGAATTGGGAATTGAATTAAAAAAATAATTTATTTTATTTGATAGCTATATTGATTTTCATTTCCTGAAATTTTATATTCAGGAGTTATTTTTAATAAATCTATTTCGCTATTTTCTGGTAGAATAACTTTGAGTAAGCTATATCTTTCATTGATTTCAGTAATACCTTTATTCTCTAATTTACCAAACAATACTTCCCAATTCCCAATACATATCTCATTTTTTGGTGGAATGTTAGTAATTAAAGTATCTAAACTAGTTTTGCATGTTTTTATTAATTTAATCGAAGACGTAGTATTGTTATTTAATTTTATGCAAGTCTCTTTAGAAAAGAATGTGAAAAGAATTAAATAACCTGTAATGCAAGCTAGTAGAGTGAATCCAGTGATTATAAGTATTTTCATTCTCATAATGGTAATTTTAGAAAAATAACGATGCAAATTTGATAATATTGTTTTATTTAAAGTTTAATTTAGTGAACAAAAGTAATTGTTAGGCATAATGTTAAATTTGTAAGCATTTAAAAATTCTACAACTTTTACAATAAATTAAGCTAATTATGGTTTAGGATAATATACCTTAAACCTTATTGGCTATGAAAACTATTAAAATTTCAATAATTTTATTTGCCGGGTTTGTAAATTTTTGCAATGCTCAGGGAAATGATCATAAAGATGGAAATTATATTTATTATCCTGTGCCATATCCTTATGTTAGGGAAGCCGATATTATGTGGTCAAAAACTATCTGGAGGATAATTAATTTACGCGAGAAAATGAACCTGCCACTTTATTATCCTACAGTTCCAATGGATAATAGATTAAGTTTAATTGATTTGCTTTTATATGGAATAGAAAAAGAGGGTATTGTTGCATATAGCCCTGATGAAGAAGATGAGTTTTCTAAACAAATGTCATGGAAAGATATAGAAGACAGGTTTGGTGTTAGAAATGATACCGTTTATATTGAAGATCCAGAAACAGGAGAATCTGTTATGAGAGTTATTAAAGCTGGAATTGTATCTTCTGAGGTAAAAAAGATAATGATAAAAGAGCTTTGGTATTTTGATAAACAAACTTCACAATTGGAAGTTAAAATTATTGGCATTTGCCCGATAAGAGAATACGAAAGAACTGAATCTACTACTCAAAATACTGAAACCGATGAGGAGCCTGAAATTGTTATGAAGAAATTATTCTGGGTAAATTTCCCTTCTGTTCGCTTTCTTTTTGCAAATAATTTTGTTTTTAACCCATTTAACGATGCTGCAAGATTAAGTTTTGACAATCTATTTTATAAACGTCGTTTTAGTAGCTATGTTTATATGGAAAGTAACGTGTATGATAATAGATTTATAGGTGAATATAAACAAGGCTTGGATGCATTGTTAGAAGCTAAAAATATAGAAGATGAAATATTTGTGTTTGAGCATGATTTGTGGGAACATTAGCAAAATTAAAAAATGTAAATCTGCTGATTGCGCTAAATTATAATAAGTTAAATTGTTTAGAAAAATAATTGACATTTTTGTAAATATGTTGTAAATTTGCTCAGATTGAATTGTTTAACCATAAATCTCAAACCTATGAAACAAAAAATTTTTACAATCACTCTTCTTATTGCATTTGTAGGAATTATCCTTATTGATTCCGGATGCAGAAAAAAAGAGCCGGCTCCTGCAATGCCACCATCAAGTACAATGTCTTTTAATTACGCAAATTTTAATGATACTACAGGACTGAATAATAAAGCCACGCATGTTAACTTTTTTCATTCTGCTGTTAATGTGGGTTTCTGGAATTTAATCTTAACTGTTACACTTTTTGTTCCTGTTTCTTCATATGCTGTTGCTGTAAACCAAGATGCAGAGTGGGATAATCATGATAAAACCTGGACATGGGAATATAATTTTAACTCATGGGGTTTACATCATGCCGTATTAACTGCCAAACTTGATCAGGATACAGTTGACTGGAAAATGAAGATTGATAATTTTGAGTGGTATTATGGTCGTTCACATACTAATGGTTCAGGCGGATACTGGGTACTTAATGAAAGTACAACACAGCAAACACCTTTGCTTCGTATTGACTGGGCATTGAATTCTTCAAGTATTTCTTCGATAAAGTACACAAATGTAGCTCCTGCTTCAAGTACTAATAATTATAAAAATAATGGAGAGTATATCAGATATGGAACTGTTGCAAATACTGAATTTGATAGATTCTATGATGTGTTCATGAAAAATGATGCGAACCCTACTCAAGCAAATTTAACTGAAATTGAATGGCATTTTG
Source organism: Bacteroidia bacterium (assembly GCA_016218155.1). NCBI lineage: Bacteria > Pseudomonadati > Bacteroidota > Bacteroidia > Bacteroidia bacterium. The sequence continues at coordinate 10,478 of JACREQ010000028.1, read as the reverse complement.
CAGATGGACATGGCCATGTTAAAGATCCTAATAAATATTCTGATTCAAACTGGCATTGCTGGGACACATCGTATGCTGATGTTGTTTGTCCATAAATCGTTGCCAACTTAAAACATTGCATAATAGAAAAAGCCCCAAACGGGGCTTTTTCTATTATAATAAGTTCAAAATTATTATTCAGCTTTTTTCTCTTCTTTTTTAGTATAACGGTTACGGAATTTATCAATACGACCTGCTGTATCAACTAATTTCATTTTACCGGTATAAAAAGGGTGAGAAGTATTTGAAATTTCAACTTTAATTAAAGGGTAAGTAACGCCTTCAATTTCAATAGTTTCTTTAGTTTGAGTGCAAGATTTTGTAATAAAAGTGTGCTCGTTTGACATATCTTTGAATGCTACGAGTCTGTAAGCTGTTGGATGGATATCTTTTTTCATAATGGAAAATTTTCAATTCAAGTTTTTAAATCGGACTGCAAAATTACAATTTCATTTTTAAAATCCCAAACATTCTGACGAATTTTATAAAAAGTAAAAATTTCTTTCTACTAAAAAGTAGACTATCAATATGATTACAGAGTATATAGATAACCATTTCAGGTCGATATATTGGGTTGGTTTAATTTTTAAGTATTTGTAATTAATTGCTATTAAAATTAATCTTTCGGCTACAAATGCGATTAATGTTCCAAGTGCTACTCCAACAATACCAAATGGTATAGCAAGCCAAAGACTGAAAACAAGTTTTAAAGTAAACTCGATAATTGAAACAATTAATAAAACATTTGTCTTTTTTAAACCTAATAATATTGTTTGTGGAAAAACCAATCTGGTAATTACTAAAAGTAGAAATACATTAAAAACTCCTGCACCATCAATAAATGCCGGATTAAAAATAAAAGGGTATAGCCAACGACTGATAATAATAAGTAAAATGCTTAATGGAAAAAGAAAATGCATTAGTCTCTTAGACTTTTCTTTCAGATTACTAAGTGCAAATGGAAGATTAGAATTTTCTGAAATTTCAGGAATCATTGCATTGCTGAATGCATTTGCTAAAAGCATTGCCAATGGAAGTTCGCGGGCACCATATCTGTATATTGCAAATGTAGCATCATCGAAATGTGCTGAAACAATTATTCCGTCAATATAAGGCATAGAACCGCTTATAAGTGCTCCAGCTATTAATGGTAATGCTAAATTTAGGTGTTCTTTAATAAACTTTAAAGAAATTATTGGTTTAGAATTTCTTAAAACAAGAATAACTAACCATATTAATCTTAATCCTGAGATAGAAATCAAACCATATAAACTTGCTTCTATTCCGTATCCCAGCCACACAGGAACAACAACAGCCAAAAATTGCAAACTAAATGTTAGTATGCTATAATAAATTATTGAATATGGTTTTTTTAATAACAAATAAACATATTCTAATAAAAATGCAGGAGTTGAAATTAAAAAGAATGCTATAAACAACCACTTGTAAGGAATTACTGAAGCTGAAATTAAAAATGATGAGCTTGTTTTTTCAGTTATTAGTAAAATAAGAGTTATTAGTACACTAAACACAATAGAAATAAGTAGTGCATTAAATAACAATGGTGATTTTTCTGAAGTGTTAAACGATTTGTTATTGTTATATAAAGGGAGGAGAGATTGTATTAATCCATTGACCCAGAAAAAACTAATAGCGCCTGAGAGAAAAATTAATTTCTCGTAAATACCAATCTCGGCAGTGCTTAAATGGCTTTTTGCAAAACATATACTTACCAGAAATAATATACCAAATCGAAATAGCTGAAAAAACTGCAGCGATGAAACATTGGTTATTTGTTTTCTGAAATTCAATTTCTGTGATTTTTTTCAAAGATATAAATTGTTTTGCTCAATGCTCATTATTTAGTTTTTCGTATGAAAAATTCTTGTTGGAGATAACTCCAACAATAGAGGAAAGGGTGGATAAGAAAAAAGTCGAATAAAAATTATTCGACTTAAATAATGAAAAGGAATTTAGTGCCTTGGTTGGAATTCTCTATAGTTAAAGAAAACTATTTTTTTACACCCAGAATTTCATCAAATGCCTTTATAAATGATTCTTTAGGCATTGCACCAGCAGACATCTGTGGCTGACCTTCCATTGGGATAAATAAGATTGAAGGAATACTCCTAATTCCAAAAATTGAAGCTAATTCCTGCTGATCTTCAGTATCTACTTTATATATTGTTAACTTTCCTTCATATTCTGTTCCCAATTCTTCAAGAATAGGTGCAACCATTTTGCAAGGTGAGCACCAGTCAGCATAAAAATCAATTACACATGGTTTGTTACCGGCAAATTTCCATTCTGTGCTGGTTTCGTAATTAAAAACTTTTTCTTTAAAAGTTTCTGTTGTTAAATGTTCTAACATAGTTTAAATTTTATTTTGTTCAAAGATAATAATTCTACAAAAAAGACATATCAAAATATGTGCATAAGTCTATTTGTCATAAAAAACTTTATTTTACTGACATTAATAGTAATTTTGTAAGATAATATTTAAGTCAGAATTTATAGAAATGAGGATTAATTTAGAAGATAAAATATTTGAAACTATTTCATTAGCTGCTGCACAATTAAATTTTAAAGCATTTGTAGTAGGTGGGTATGTGCGCGATTCAATTATTGGCAGAAATTCTAAAGATATTGACATAGTGGCAGTGGGAAGTGGCATTGAATTGGCAAGAACTGTAGCTAATAATCTGGGAATAAAAAATGTAGCTATTTTTAAGACTTATGGTACGGCGCAAATAAAAGTTGGTGATGTTGATATAGAATTTGTAGGGGCAAGAAGAGAAAGTTATCATCATAATTCAAGAAAACCAATAGTAGAAGATGGTACTCTTTCTGATGATCAGCTTCGACGTGATTTTACCATAAATGCTTTAGCAATTTCATTAAGCAAAGAAGATTTTGGTTTAGTTCTTGATCCTTTTAATGGTCTTAACGATATTGAAAAAAGAATAATAAGAACTCCACTTGAACCCGGAATTACTTTTTCTGATGATCCATTAAGAATGATAAGGGCTATCAGATTTGCATCGCAGCTTGGTTTTGAAATTAATGATGAAACATATAAGGCAATTCCTGTAAATGCAAATAGATTGTCAATAGTATCCAGTGAGAGGATTATTGATGAGTTTAATAAAATTTTACTTTCGCCAAAACCTTCTGTAGGTATTGAAATGCTTGAAGAAACAGGTCTGTTGGAATTGTTTTTTCCTCAGTTAATCCAATTAAAAGGGGTAGAAAATGTTGAAGGAAAAATGCATAAAGATAATTTTGCTCATACATTACAAGTTGTTGATCAGATTAGTTTGATTTCTTCTGATTTATGGCTTAGGTGGTCGGCTTTGCTTCATGATATTGGTAAACCCGCAACAAAGCATTTTAACAAAGAAAATGGCTGGACATTTCATGGACACGAAGTTGTAGGAGCAAAAATGGTTGAAGAAATTTTTAGAAAATTAAGATTGCCATTAAATGAGAAGTTGAAATATGTTCAGAAAATGGTAAATCTTCATTTACGTCCAATAGCACTTGTTCATGAGGTTGTTACCGATTCTGCAGTTCGTCGTTTGTTATTTGAAGCAGGAGAGGATATTGAAGATTTAATGCAACTTGCAGAAGCTGATATTACTTCAAAAAATGAGAAAAAAGTAAAGTTGTATCTGAGCAATTTTAAATTAGTAAGAAAAAAATTAAAAGAGGTTGAAGAGAAAGATAGAATAAGAAATATGCAACCTCCTGTTACGGGTGAAGAAATTATGCAGATTTTTAATCTACAGCCCTGCAAATTAGTTGGCGATTTAAAAAATGAAATTAAAGATGCCATCCTCGACGGGATTGTAGCAAATGAAAGAGAAGCTGTATTGCAATATTTGTTCAGAATAGCAAAGGAAAAGGGTATAGAGCCTGTGAAATTGTAAGTTTTTTATTAATTTTTTTTACTAACATATTGTAAGATAAATTATATTTTTTTCGACTTTTATTGCTTTGTGTTTAAAACATTAAATACCATTATATTTGTATTATCATTTGTAAGTAACTTAATTGTTATTGATAATAATGTATAATTTTTGAAGTTAGGTTATTTATGTAATTCAATACGGGTAAATGAGAATAAGATTTATAATATTATTTTTTCTACTTCTTGTGTCTTATTTGTCATATTCCCAGTTGGTTGTAGTATCTTCGTCAACAGTAAATACTAAGTGTAACGGATCTAACTGTGTCTTTACCGGCTCACCTGTTCTAATAAATGAAGTAATGTTAAGCCCATCGTCTAATGATGGCTCTTTGTATGGTGAAGGGCTTGGTTTTGCTCCTGGAGGATGTGAAGGAGAATGGATAGAGCTGTTTAATCCTGATTTATGTAACCCTTATGATATTTCGTGTTTCTTTTTTGGGAATAATACTTATGATAATCCATTCGATTATTTTCAGGACTATAGTGGGGGTTATGTTATTCCTAATGGAACAATAATACCACCTGGTGGTTTTGCAGTAATAAGAGGTGTTAATGCACAACATGTATCTTCAAACTTACTTGTTCAGAATGGAGGTAAAACAATTGAAATAACTGTAAGTTCATCCAGAGTTTGTGTTGGTGGTGGTGCCAGATTCTGGCTTCCAAATGCAGGAGGATGGCTTGCATTGTATGATAGAAACGGAGTTCCAATGGATGCTATTTCATGGAATAATGTTAGCAATACATGCACAAGTTGTGAGCCTTGTTTAACTTCTGCTAGTGGTTGCTCCTTTTCAGGACCATTTACTCCGTATGATTTAATTTCTGCTAACAAAAAGAAATATATCCCATATATCGATCTTTCGTTATATTTAGGAATGAGTTTCAGGAGAATTCCTGATGGTGGCATATGGGAAGAGAATCCTAATTATCATACTCAGGGAAATTGTAACCAGACTCTTTGTAACCAACCACAAACACCATGTGATGGAACTGCCACGGTTACAATTACTGGTGGTAATCCTCCGTATACATATTTGTGGAATGATGTTAGATCCCAGACTTCTGCAACAGCAAATGAATTGTGTACAGGATTGTATTGCGTTACAGTTACTGATGTTAATCATTTAACTGCAACAAAGTGCATAAATGTTTATGATTATAAACCAACTGTTAATTTAATTGATTTTTCTTCGGTTTGTCAGAATGCTTCTTCGTTTACTTTAACTGGCGGAACTCCGATAGACCATTTACCAAATGATGTTGGAACTTATTCGGGGAATGGTGTTATATATGGAAAATTTTATCCTTTTCAGGCTGGTGTAGGAATTTCTGAAATTGTTTATTCTTATGTTAATGAAGATGGATGCTTTAACTCTGATACTTCTTCGATTTTAGTAAACCCAAATCCAACACCGGCAATAAGTGGAGCTTTATCTATTTGTTCTGGGCATTCTGCTATTTTAGATGCCGGTGCAGGATTTGTAAATTATTTCTGGTCATCAGGTGAGCAAACACAATCAATAACAACGCCAAATGCTGGTATATATGGTGTTACAGTGGTTGATGTAAACGGATGTTCTGCTAATACTTATGCTAATGTTACAAATAATTCGCCACCTCCGGTAATTACAGGTAATCTTAATTTTTGTTCAGGTGATTCTTCTATTCTTGATGCAGGAACTGGTTATTTGAATTACCAATGGCAGCCTAATGGTGAGAGTAGTCAGACAATTTCTGTAACTCAAACTGGTAATTATGATGTTGTTGTAACATTACAAAATGGATGTACAAGCACATCTACTATTAGTGTTACAGTTAACCCTACACCTGATGCGAATTTTGTAAGTGATAAAATATATGGTTGTGAGCCTTTATCTGTACATTTTACACCAATGAATCCGCAACCGGATTATATTTATTCGTGGAATTTTTATAATGAGCAAAGCTCGGCTGTTTCAAGTGAAATGCAACCAGTTTATACTTTTCAGAATGAAGGAGTTTATAATGTAAGTCTTAATGTTTCTACAATAAACGGATGTTCAGCATTTGTTGATTATTACAATATGATTTCAGTTTTTCCTATGCCAACAGCTAGTTTTACAAGCAGTCCTGAATATCCGAGTTTAGCAAATCCTGAAGTTTATTTCTACAATTCGTCATTGTTGGCTGATCATTCAAACTGGAGTTTCGGCGATGGTGGCTATTCTGGGCAGATAAACCCATCTCATACATATTTTACTGTTGGTGAATATAATGTTATATTAATTGTAACAACTAACAAAGGTTGTGTTGATACTGCCGAACAAATTGTTAAAGTTGAAGAGCTAACATTTTATGCTCCGAATGCTTTTAGTCCGGATAATGTTATTGCAAATAATGTGTTTTATGTTACCGGAATGGGAATTAAGTCAGAAGAGTTTCATTTGTACATATACGACAGGTGGGGAATGGTAATTTTTGAAACCGAAAAATTTAACCCCGATAACCCTGCAGAATACGGGTGGAGTGGCAAAACATTTAATGGTAATATGGTGCCAATAGGAAGTTATACATGGTTTGTAAGCTACCTAGATAGTCATAACTCAAGAAATGTTAGAACCGGGGTTGTTAATGTAATTAGGTAACGATTGGATACAACTCTATTAAGTGTATTTTGTAATACTATTTTGCATAATAATCTATCATTTGTTGTATTGCTTTTTTGCAAACAGGGCAAAAATTATTTACAGATACCGATTTCATTGTACAGTCATAAGCAGGGCGGTATAGTCCCTTTGCAGAATAACCGGCACCTTCAAAAGCACCTGTTTTTCCAATATATTTTTCATTAGCTGGTGTAGGAACTGGAATGTCTTTTTCAATTAAATCTTTCCATTTTGTTGCGAAATTTGTAAGATTACTAATGTTTGGTTCCCATGGCTCTTTTTCGAATGAGTAATAATTTTCAACAGCTACTTCCGAATCGTAATATTCATCACCTAAACCTGCAAATGAGTGTCCGAATTCGTGTGTGCAAACATATTCAGAAAACATATTATCGCTTGAAACAACTGAGAAAAAATTGTAAATTCCACCACCGCCATAAGTTTTAGAGTTTACAAGCACAATAATATTATCATAAGGAACAAGCCCGGCAATATTTCGTAACGATTTCATGTCGCTAGTTGTAAGATATCTGTCTGAATTAAATGTATAAAAGTTAGTATTGAGTACTGTGTTTTTCCAGATATTTTCACCTGGAAAATCGGTACCACTTTCTTCAGATATGGCATCAATAGCAAGAATGTTAAATTTTACCTTGTTTTCTTTAAATGGTGTGCAGTTAAATAAATAATCGGAAAACCGTTTTGCATCAAGATGAAACTTTTTTATTTCTTCTTTTGTATAGCCATCGGGAATAATTACTACATCAACTTTCTGGCTATATTCACCTGATTTCTGTATATAGTACCAGTCGTACCGGTGAGGATTTTCCTGATTTAAAAATCTGTTTTTCGGGTCAATATATTTTGTAAAAACGGTTTCAAATTCCATGTTTTTATTTCTTGCCTGTATTTCAAACTTTATAGTTTTTAATGGATAAGGCATTGTGGCAGTTTCGTAAAATGAACGTGTTTCTTTTTTTGCTTCTGGTGTTGATTTCCATTCCTGAAATAATGTGCAATATCCTTTTGAGAAAATTAATTTTGATGAGGTAGAATCGTAAACCATATATCTGTATTCGCCATAATTAAAACTATCCAGAAGATTTATTTTTGATCCTGCCCAAAAAGGTTCTTGTTTTGCAAGCTCAAAAACTATTTTCTTTTCGTTAAAATTTCCTGTTTCGTAAAAATCAATACGCAGAGTTTTGGGGATAAAATACTGTTCAAACTTTATTTGTGCAATACAAGGCAGGGTAAATATCAACAAAGGAAAAAGTAATTTTTTCATGACAATATTTTTTATGCTAAGATAACGAATTTAATTAAGGGTATATTTTATGAAAGTATATTACAAACAATTCATGTGCCTTAAGTAAATAATCATTAGTTTTGCAGATTATATGGCCTCGTAGTTCAATGGATAGAATATCAGATTCCGGTTCTGAGGGTTGGGGGTTCGAGTCCCTTCGAGGTCACCATATGGGACAGTTCTGATTTTAAACAGAACTGTCCTTTTTCATTTCTTCCAAAAGGCTTATTAATGTTGAGCATCAGAATGGCAACCCTGTTCATTTGCGGGGTTCGAATATTTTCTCCATCAATTTCCATTTTTCCAGGATATATCGAACCTATTATCTGCTGTTGCACGTCCAGTGCGGTATTTGAGAAATGTAACGGTAGGTTTTGAAGAAAAGAAAAACTGTAAATAAGTTGTTCGTATATATCCTTATCAAGTTGTATCAGGCTTTTTCTCTTTTCTCTCAATTCACGCAATTGTAAATCGTAACGTTGTTTTGCCGAATTGTAATCATTGTTGCTAATTTGATTGTCAGCAAGTTTATCTTGTAGATTTGCTATACGTCCTTCTAATTTTGATATTTCAGAATCAATAATCTTAGAGTTTTCTCTTCTTCCGTTTTCACTTTCTAATAGTAATTCTTTTAAAATATCATCATACAAATACTTCACTGTTGATGGTGGTTCAAACTCTTTTATTTTTTCAATAAACTTTCCGTTTATCGCAGGAGCCTTAAAACGGGCTTTACAGCCCCGAACACAATGATAATAGTAATATATGCCACCATGACCTCTTGAAGCACTCCCTGTTAACGTTTTACCGCAATCCGGGCATTTTAAGAATCCACGTAAAGGCAATTTTGGATTAGCACGGTGTATTTTGGCAAAATTACCCTTTTCCATGCGACCTGATAATATCGCCTGAACATTATTGAAAGTCTCTTCACTAATGATAGCCTGATGAATCCCCTTGTACAGTTTATCATCTTCAATACCTTTTGCTCTTACCTGTATCATCCCCATATAGACAGGGTTTCGTAGTAATCTTGAAAAATTATTCTTACTACATATAAAACCTTCGTTTTCTTTACATAGTTTTTTTCGGATAACATCTTGCGAATATTCGCCTGTTTCAATAGCTTCAAAAGCTTGTTTGATACAAACGGCATATTTGCTGGGAACGATAACCGGACGATTATTTTCATCACGTTTATTGCTATATCCCAACGGAGCTTTAACAACCCAACGACCTTCTTTGGCTGCCCTTCGCATACCCACACTCACATTGAGAGCCCTACGGTCATTTTCAACTTCCGGTGATGCAAGATATAAAGCCAGCATTAATTTGTTTTCGGGAATATTCAAGTCAAGGGGTTGCTCAATGGCCTGTGCTTCCACTTCAACTAATTTAAGCATTTTAAGCATTTCATAAGACTCTGTTGCATTTCTGGAAAATCTGTCCCATTTAATAAACAGCAACAGGTTCACTTCCTTTTTGTTTCTCTTGATATATTCTATCAACTTTTTAAAAGCAGGTCTTTCAAAACTTTTTGCTGAATGATCGTCCTGAAAATGTTCAACTGCGTCTATATTGTGGATTCTACAATATGCTTTCAGTTTTTCATATTGATCGTTTAGGCTGTAGCCTCTTTGTGCCTGCTCATCCGTTGAGACTCGTGTGTACAAGATTGCTTTTTTGTCCATTTTCTTTGAGTGTTTCTTTGATATATTGTACATTTAATTTAGCCAGCTTATAAAGGAAGTCCCTTATCGCCAGTATTTCTTCATCGCTATATGTTGTGTTTTGAAGTTTTTCTCTGCATTCTTTTAGTGTTAACATTTTTCAGGTAGTAATTGAGCATTCCTGAGTTTTTCAGTAAATGTTCTGTGCTACTTTTTGCCTGATTTTTTCAGTACATATTTTAAATTTTCTTTAATATTTTCTTTGTTGTAATATTTGAATAGGAAATATTCCCGTTTTCGGTTCTGATACTTATATCCTGATATCCCCGATTAAGAAGTATTTCTGTCATTCTTGTTTCAGCCTGTATCTTTTTTTCTTTGGTTGTTTCCAACATATAAGGTTTATGATCTTTAAACTTTATAGTTATAATTTTAGCTTTACCTTCTCTGATTAAAGATAAAATATGAGCTTCATTCTCATTCAAAATATTATTATCCTGTAAAAAATTGAAATACTTTTTATTCATGGTAAATTTTCGAAAAAATTTAAGAAGAGAAATATTGATATATGACTCATTATCAAAGTCCACTTCTTTCATTATGTTACCAAAGTCCTTATGTTTAATAAATTCATCAGTATAAGGAACTACATTTCCCTTTTGGTCAATAAGTATTCTAACGTCATTTCTGTAAAAAAGAAATTCATTTATAAGTAAACTTAAAATATTCGTTTGAAAAAACTCTACGACTTCATTCGGATCATCAAGGGCTTTTTTAATTGAGTCTACCAGTTTTTTCTTTTCCTCTTCATTATTAAGTGGAATATTTTCAGCTCTTTTCGT
>JACREQ010000027.1 GCA_016218155.1 Bacteroidia bacterium | reverse complement strand
TGAAAACATAGAACAATAAACAAAAAACATTGAATTTATGAACTTTCTCAACGGAATATCAAATACAGACAATCTGGGCTGGTTAAATCCGGCTCTTGTCAGTGTCATTCTCTCCAACTCAGACAAAATCCTGAAAGTTGTCAAAGAAGCAAAACAACTGCATGGATTGGGAGACACATCCAAAACCATGAGTTTTGATGATGTGGTTGCACGTTACAACAAAGGCATTTCATTTGAAGAAATAAAAGCATGGGTCTGGTATAAACGTTCGCTGGGTATTGAAATGAAAAATTGGGAACGCTACTATATCAAAGGCGGTAACGTAGTTGAAAATGTCGTAACAAATAGTTCCGTAACCGTAAAAGACAACCATTTTCGGGATATTAAAAATGTGGAGAAAGGAATAACTCTTGGCAAATACATCAAAACCCACAAATACGCAGAAGGGGACAATTATTTTATTTACCGTTCTGATGACGGACTTTATTTTGTTTCTGCAAAAGCCTGTAAGCTGGTTAAAACATCCATTGCAGCCAATGAAAATGAACTTTCAGCCCTTGTTAAAAAAGGAGCTTTATTTTTTATGGGTGGTGAAGTGGTTCCTTACCCAATTTACACTTTTGGCAATATGTATGACAGGGAACTCCAGCTTGAAGCAGATAAGGAAACCATACAGCAACAATGGGGTGATGAAGTTTATGAAAATCATCGTGTAGCCATTGAAAAATCAAAGCCTGTAATGCTTACCGTTACAAATCCCGACGAAAAAGAAAGACCGATTATTACAGCTATTTCCGACTTTGCAGACGATACGGATGTGTTTTCTATAACAGAAGTCCGTGAGGAGTTCATGGACGTTGAAAATTCAGAGGAACTGAAAAAAGTAAACGGTAAAGTCGAACGGAAGAAAAACAATGAGAAAATCCATTTACGTTTTGATGGTGAAACAAAGTACAGTTTACAACAGGTTTTTGTAAAATGGTTGTTTACTTTAAATTCTGATGCAGACTTTGAAAAGTCCTCTGCCATTGATATTGCAGACTATTATATTGCTAACCGTCCTTTACGTGATGATAAAATGTCAAAGGAAGAAAAATCCGAACTCAAAGCAAATGCAAGGATTGAAGGAGAAAAACTCTTTTCACGTTTTCTGCATGAAGTTGTTTCTGCTAAAGATCAGGAAAGATTGGATTATACATGGAATCGTCTGTATAATGGACAAAGCGATATATCTTACCAGAAAGTTCCTATTGGATTTGAATGTTCAGCTACTTTTAAATCCGGTATTCTCCAGTTAACCGATATTCAGCGTGAGGGAATTGCTTTTATGGAAGTCATGGGAAGCGGTATAAATTCTTTTGATGTTGGAGTTGGTATATGTGCTATATATGTGCTATTTACACGACATGAGTAACAATAGGGTAACTCTAAACCTGATTTGTGTTTTTACAATACTTTAACCTGTATTCAAAGATAATAAATATTTTATAAAAAAATATTTAAAAACTCACTTCTAATAAAAATAACATAAGAAACAGCCTCAAAATGACAGTCTCTTTTTTTATGTTATAAAATAAACATTAAAAAGAAATTTATTTATTCTTATGAAAAACAGTTTTTTCTGTTTTTTACGCCGAATTTGAACAAAATATTCAAGTAAAGAAGTAGAAATTCAGTTTTTGCATTATTAAAAATACGACGTTAAATAAAATGATTCTAAACATCTGGTAAGAATTCCGATACTTTATATTTTTTGGATGAATATGTATTTCCCAATGTGTCTGCTACTACAAATCTGATCTTACTGTTAATAACAAGTTTATCAAAAAATACTTGTTCAAGCGCAAACTTTCTTAAATGCACTTTTGATTCTCTTAACTGCAAAGGATATAATTCTGCCGGGCTTAATATATCATACTCGTTTTTGCCATGAACTTTTTTATTTATTCTAATAATCGGTTTCTCGATAAAAATTGTTTTACCGGAATTATTGGTAATTCTTAACTCAATAGAAACAACAGCAAAATCATTGATCAAAGTATTCTTTAAAATTTCTGTTACACGAAAAGCTTCAACTTTTATGTCGCCATTTACCCCGAATAAAAAATCAAATAAACCTGCCATTTGTAAAGACTTTATTACTGAATCTGTTTAATTCAAAGATGGAAATTCAACATCTTCATTTGATATTCCCTGTTTTCTTATACCGAATACAAAATTACACATTTCAAGAAATCTTTTATTTTCTGCTTCATCTTCATCCAATACAGAAACATAATCCAATTTTTCATTCATTTCTTTTCTTACGGCTCTTACTTCGTCTACAGTATCTCTGGGCTCCACTTTAATAACATCAGATGAACTTACATACATTATAGCATAGTCACAACCATCATCAAGGCTGTCATATATGTATTGTCTTGGTACTTTCTTCAGTGTGAAACTGTCTAACTCAATTTCAAAAGTAATTCCATTTACAAAGTCTGTTTCGATAATACGACCTTGCCAGCCGGACATATCATATTTTTCAAAATCAGGGTCTAAAACGCCATTTTTTATTCTAACACAATCTCCAATTTCCATTTTTAATTTATTCATTTTCAATATTTAGTCCTGCCAAGCTGATTTTTTTTACTTTTTTTCTCCGAAAAGGTAAAAATAAAAAAAAGATTCAGTTTGGTTTTTTAGGCTATTTTCACGATTTAAATCTATGTAACAGCAGACTCAAAAGTAAGTGTTTCGATTGAATTCCTGCAAGACTTGGAACAAATAAAACATTTTACGACATCTTTTTACATTAACAGATAACAGCCGACATGTTGGAATAGGCAAATGTTCGAAATGAAATTTTATCTGAAAATTATTACAGAAACCATAGATTGATATTTTTTTATTTAAATAGTTTATATATTTGTAAACTTATAAACACATAAACTATCGAACAATGAAAGATAAAACGTTATACGTACTTCATGCTAATATATGTAAGGCTTTGGCAAATCCTATTCGTATTGAGATAATTGATTTGTTAAACGGTAAGGAAATGACATTTGGTGATATTCTTGCAGAAACGGGTGTTTTAAAATCCAACCTTTCTCAACACTTATCATTAATGGTGTCAAGTGGGATATTAGTTCAGCGAAAAGAAGGAGCAAATACATTCTTCAAACTTTCAACTGAACGCATTGCCACTGCATGTCAGATTATGAGAGAAGTATTGATTGAGAATATTAAAAAGCAAAGTGCTTTAATAAAGAATTATTAAGAATCGTTTTATGAAAGTACGTGACAGTGGAATGCCGAATGTGGAAATGTGGGAAAGCTTTTTCAATATTGAAAATATATTTCAATCACTTGAAATCGACAACAATATTATTAATTTAGTTGAAATTGGTTGTGGCTATGGCACATTTACAATACTTGCATCAAATCTTATTAAAGGAAAACTATTCGCTTTTGATATTGAATGCGAAATGATTGAAATTGTAAAGCAGAAAGCAATCGAAAAAGGAATAAATAACATTATACTTGAAAACAGAGATGTACATTCCAATACTACAGGCTTACCCAATGTATCGGTGGATTATGTGATGCTATTTAATCTTCTGCATAACGAAACTCCTAAAGATTTTTTAAACGAAGCATTCAGAATATTAATATCTGGCGGTAAGTTAGGCATTATTCATTGGCGCAGCGATATTGAAACACCCAGAGGTCCCGATTTAACAATCAGACCAAAGCCAGAAGAAATAATAAGTTTAATTGACGAAAGCAAATTTAAAGTAAAACTTAAACCATTTATAATTGAACCTTATCATTTTGGAATATTGTTAACTAAAAATAAATAAAAGATGAAAAAACTAATTTTGAGTATTATTTGTTTAATTGGATTTAATGGACAAATAACATTTGCACAATGTGACGGTCAGAAAACAGAAAAAAAATTACCCACATCAATCGGCATGGTTATTTCTACAAATGATGTAGAAACAGTGTGGAATGCATTACGTCTCGCAAATTTCTCAAAAGATGAAGGAGATACTATAAAAATATTTCTCCTTGGCAAAGGCGTAGAAGTAGAAATTTTGGTAAAAGAAAATACTGACATAAAAGAACAAGCTGAAAAATTTCTTGATAGTGGTGGAATCATTCTCGGTTGTGGCACATGCCTTACAAGCAGAAAGAATGACAACCCACAGGTTTGCAAATTTTCATCAATGGCAGATTTGTACAGTCTAATTCGCTCAAATAAAATTGTTCTGACATTTTAAATGTTTGATTCTTTTCAATAAAAACAAAAAAATACTTATTAATAAAACAATAATATGAGAAGTTCTATTTATATATATATTGTTATAATGATGGTATTAACATATACCAATTCTGTATTTTCACAGTCAGACACTACGTTTAAGCCCTTTGGCAGTCCTATTATCAATGTCTTTAGTAATTTTGACTATAATGCGACTAAAGAAGTAAATAAACATTATGGATTTTGGTTTGGGCGTGCACATTTTGGCTATGAATATCAGTTTGCAAAGCAGTTTACGGGTAAAATAGTCATTGATGCAGGACGTCCAACAACAATTGGCACAATTTCGGTTACCGACACTTCTGGAAATAACCTAAATGTCTCAAATACTTCAAAAGAAGGAAGCTATTATGAAATGACTTTAAAATTTGCTTCTTTAGAATGGAAACCAACACAAAAAATAAAAATTCAAATAGGTGCTATTTTACAAAACCACTATATTTCTCAGGAAAAATTTTGGGGTTACAGGTATTTAGCTGAAGTATTTCAGGATAGATATTTTAAAATCCCAAGCAGTGATCTTGGTGTTATTGCTTTTTATAAAATAAACGAAAAAATTGGATTCGATTTAGCATTAACTAATGGCGAAGGTTTTAGGTTCGATCAGGATGCTTATGGTGATGTGAAAATTGCGTCGGGCATTGATTTTAAACCATTAAAAGGACTACAGACACGTATTTTTTACGACTACACTAAATCTGAGAACCCATTAAAACCAGCAGAACAGCAGCTATTTTCATTTTTTACAGGCTATAAGTTTAAAGAAAAATTCAGATTAGGAGGAGAATACAACTATCGTATAAATCATTTAAATATAAATCAGCACGACTTGTTTGGCTTTTCTTTTTATGGTAGTTATGCTATTTCAAAAAAAATAGAATTATTTGCTCGTTTTGACCAATTACAGGCAAATATAATTAATAATGAAACTCACAACTGGTACTATCAGAATACTGGTAAAGGTTATATTAGTGGCATACACTATAATCCAGTAAAAGGGATTAATTTTTCATTGAATTATCAAGGATGGCAACCAGACAATACAGCTTTAAACTTTCAACATCATATATTATTAAGCATTGAGTATAAGCTTTAAGAACATCAAAACAATATAATTAACAAAGTGTATAAATTTCTAAAAATAAAAAATGCAAGACCAAATGCCAGCCGAAAAAATGATTGAAATGTTTACTTTGAAAATAATAAGTAATGAATCAATCGAGAATATTTCGCAAAAAGTTCCTAAAGCATGTGAAAATAATAAATTCGCATTGCTTCAAACATATGTTTATCACGACATTGTTGAAAGTAAGGGATTCCCAATAAAAAGAAAAGTTTTTATTTATGAGATTTGTCAAGCAAAAACAGCGGCTTTAATGCTTACTGACAATCCGGAATTTTCAATATTTATGCCCTGCAAATTAGCAATTTATGAGCATGAAGGAAAAACAGTCATTTCAACAATGAATATGGACATTATGCTTAACGCAATAAAGTCTAATGTAGAACTATACTCAAATGCAATGACGGTCTTCAATATGCTTAAAGCATTAATGGATTCTTTAGTAAATAAATAACAAATCACATAAATATCATGAAAAAAATTTTAATTATCATCAACGATGCACCTTATGGAACAGAAAAAGCATTTAATGCTTTGCGTTTGGCAATGCAGATTCAGAAAGATTATGAGAATACTGAACTAACTATTTTTTTAATGGCAGATGCTGTTAGTTGTGCCATACCAAATCAAAATACGCCTAATGGTTATTATAATATAGAACGAATGCTAAAGGCAGTTGTACTAAAAAATGGACAAATTAAAATATGTACATCATGTGTAGAAGCTAGAGGAATAAAGGAGTTGAAGTTTCTTGAAGGAGCAAGCTTAAGCAGTATGACGGAGCTTACAAAGTTGACTATGGAATCTGATAAAATAATTACATTTTAATTTAAAATGGAAATCAATCCATTTGATATATATACTGATGAATACGAAGAATGGTTCAGATTAAATGATGTAATTTTTCAATCTGAATTGCTTGCCATCAGAACATTGTTGCCATTGTCCGGAACGGGTATTGAAATTGGTATTGGCAGTGGAATATTTGCAGAAAAGCTCGGTATTAACTTTGGTGTTGATCCATCTGAAAAAATGCTGGAACTTGCCAGAAAACGTAATCTTACAGTAAAAAGCGGTGTTGCAGAAAACCTGCCATATCCTGATGCTGGTTTTGATTTTGCAGTATTTATTACCTCACTATGCTTTATTCAAGATCCGGATAAAGCTTTGAAAGAAACGTTCAGAATATTGAAGGATGAGGGCGAAATAATTATTGCTTTTATAGACAGAGAAAGCCGACTGGGACAAATTCTATTAAAAGACAAAGAAAATAGTGTGTTTTATAAACAGGCAACTTTTTATTCAGTACCAGAAATAAATGCAATGCTCCAAAATAATGGATTCGAAATTGTAAAAACAGTTCAAACATTAAATAGTCTGGATTTTGCAGCAATCGAAACGCCATCAGTAGGTTACGGAACAGGGAGCTTTATTGTTGTGAAAGGTAAAAAGATAACATTTCGTTGAGTATTTGCCTTCTTTTTTTGTTTATTAAGCATTATTTGGAATGCTTATAAAATAACTATCTTTGCTAAAAAGTTATTGCCAAACTTGAAACACTGGTCAAATAAAATAATGAAATACTTTCTTTTATTCCTCTTTTTGGGGTATTACGGAAGTATAACATTATTTACTCACACCCATCATATTGAAAATGGAGTAATCATTGTTCATTCCCATCCATTTAAAGCAAGCACAGGTAATATTCCGGTAAACCACAATCATACTAAAAATGGGTATGTTCTTATTCAGTTACTTTCTAATTTTTTAACTACTGTTTCATTTCTTGCACTTTCCATTGAAGCCTTAAAAGTATTTTTTAGAAAAATTAATTTCCAAAAGAATAAACAGAATTTCTCAAACCTTGCCTTTTTATTTTCAAACGGATTACGAGCTCCCCCTTTTAAATACACATCTTAGTTGGTGAAACCTGATTTCATCTGAATTTTCTTAGTAATGTTTGTAACCAAAATGTCGGTTGCAAATGAATAATTGTGTATTTAAACTTTAAAAACATGTATAAATTATTTATGGTTTGCATTGCTGCAATGAGTTTTGTAGCATGTAACCAAGAAAACGAAACTCTTGAAACAAAAAATTATAATGTGTCTAATGATACTATTACAATAACAGATAGTTCTTCTATTCTTAAAAATATTGAAACAAATAAAGTTAATTCGAGACCATTCACATTTAAGCTCACAACCGCCGGAACTGTAAAAGCAATTCCAAATAATTATGCTTTAGTGGCAGCACCATTTGCTGGAAGAATCACAAAATCATATGTACGTCTTGGGCAAGAAGTAAATGCCGGGTCTCCTATTTTCGAGATAAGTTCGCCAACTTATTTTGAAACCGGAAAAGACTATTATCAGGCAAAAGAAGAAATGTATCTGGCTTCAAAGAATCTTAAAAGGCAAAATGATTTATTAAACAAAGGAGTAGGCGTACAGAAAGAGGTTGAAGAAGCCGAAGTTAATTATGCTTTAAAGAAAAAAGATTTTGAAAACGCACTTGCAAGCCTTAAAGTCTTTCAGGTTGATACATCTGATTTAATTTTGGGACAGCCGTTAATAGTTCGTTCACCAATAAAAGGAACAATAGTAGAAAATAGCATTGTTATCGGTCAATACATTAAGGAGGATTCTGACCCAGTTGCAACCATTGCTGAGTTAAGTAAAATATGGGTTGCCGGACAAGTAAAAGAAAAAGATATTCAGTATATCAATGATTCAACTGAAGTTGAAATAACACTTTTATCTTTTCCTAATGAAATTATTACAGGACATATTTATCACATTAATTCAATTATTGATGAAGATACACGGTCTGTTCAGGTGCTTATTGAATGCGAGAACAAGAATAAGATAATGAAGCCGGGAATGTATGTTACAGTAAAATTTATTAATAAAGTTGATGATGCTATTGTTGTTCCGGCAAAAGCTGTTTTTCAAATGTATGATGCAAGTTTTGTATTTATACACATTGGAAAAAATAAGTACGTTAAGCAAAAAATTGAAATGCTCACAACTGATAAGGACAGTGCTGTTATTAAAACAGGTTTAAATCCAAATGATGAAATAATAACAAAGGGTGGATTTTATCTGATGGAGGCAGAATAATATGAGAAAAATAATTTCAATTGCCGTTGGTAAACGCTGGATAATACTAACTGTTTTTATTTTGTTAGGGATATTAGGTTATTACTCATGGGAACAATTAGCTATTGAAGCTTATCCTGACATTGCCGATGTTACCGTTCAAGTTGTTACACAAGTTCCGGGATTGGCTGCCGAAGAAATTGAACAACAAATTACAATTCCTATTGAACGTTGCTTAAACGGATTACCGGGGCTACATACTATGCGTAGTAAAAGTGCATTTGGTATTTCAACAGTAATATTGGTGTTTAAAGACGGAACAGATGATTATTGGGCAAGACAGCGTGTACAGGAAAAAATAAATGAAGTGGAGCTGCCATTCGGAGCTGCGCCGGGTCTTAACCCTTTAACCTCTCCTACAGGTGAAATATATCGTTATATCATAGAAAGTAAATCCTATGATTTGCGTGAACTTACTGAACTGCAAAAATGGGTTATTATTCCAAGATTGAAGCAAGTTATGGGAGTTGCAGAAGTCAGTAATTTTGGTGGTATCACTACTCAATTTCAGATTGAAATTGATCCCCAAAAACTCGAACAATATAAACTTTCTCTTTCTGATGTGACTGAAAAAATTGAAAAGAACAACACCAATGCTGGTGGTAGTATGCTTGATTGTGGTGATTTAAGCTATGTAATACGTGGAATCGGATTAGTTAAAGACTTAAGCGATCTTGGGGAAATTGTAGTGAAATCTGAAAAAGGAATTCCGGTGTTTCTGAAAGATGTAGGAACCCTTAAATATGGTAATCTTGAAAGAAAAGGTGTTTTAGGTTTTACAGATCATAAAGCAGATTATTCGGAGGGTGTTGAAGGTATTGTGCAAATGTTACGATACCAGAATCCAACCGAAGTTCTTACAGAAATTCACAAAGCTGTTGACGAGTTAAACAATGAAATTCTTCCCGAAGGTGTTAAAATACGACCTTTTATGGATAGAACAAATCTAGTAGATAAAACACTGGGCACGGTGTCACATACCCTATTATTGGGCGTTTTTCTTGTCATTTTTGTTCTCATTGTTTTTCTGGGAAGTTGGCGTGGAGCTTTAATTGTTGCAATAACAATCCCACTTTCACTTTTAATTGCATTTATTCTGATGTATTTGACAGATATACCTGCAAATTTACTTTCCCTCGGAGCAATTGATTTTGGGATTATTGTTGAAGGCTCCATTGTTATGTTGGAAACTGTTTTAAAGAAAAGGGAAGATCATCCAGGTATTGTGTTAGATGAAAAATCAATTATTGAGCGTTGTGCAGAAGTGGCAAAGCCAATTTTCTTTTCTACCATCATTATTATTACAGCTTACCTTCCTTTATTTGCTTTTGAGCGTATCGAGAAAAAACTTTTTACACCGATGGCATTCACTATTGGATATTCATTGATTGGTGCACTGGCTGTAGCATTATTGTTAATTCCCGGACTGGCTTATGTGATATACAGAAAACCGCGAAAAATGTATAAGAACAAATGGCTTGAAAAGATTATCTTAATATATAACAAACATATTATATGGATTATAGAGAAACCTAAAAAGGTATTTCTTCCTCTGATTTTGATTGTTGTTTCTGCAATTATTTTAACGATAACAGTAGGAAAAGATTTCCTTCCCCAATTAGATGAAGGATCAATCTGGTTGCAAGTACAGCTACCTCCGGGTATTTCGCTTGATAAATCAAAAGAAATGAGTGATACTCTTAGAAAAAGAATAATTAAGTACGAAGAAGTAACTTATGTTATGATACAAACCGGGCGTGATGATGCAGGAACTGAACCGTTTTCCACCTCACACTTGGAATGTTCCATTGGTCTTAAGCCATATTCCGAATGGAAAAGCGGTTTGTCGAAAAATGAACTTATACAAAAAATGGCAAAAGAATTTGAGACTATGCCTGGTTATACAATAGGTTTTTCGCAACCGATTATCGATATGGTAATGGATTTACTTGCCGGAACACACAGCGATCTGGCGTTAAATATTTACGGTGAAGATTTTATTGAATCCCGCAGAATTGCAGAAGATATTCTGAAACAAATAAAGACCATACCGGGTGCAGCAGATGTTGCTATCGATCAGGAACCGCCATTACCGCAACTGCAAATTCATGTCGACCGGGATAAAATCGCACAATATGGATTAAACGTAGCAGATGTTTCCGAATTAATTGAAGTAGCTATTGGTGGTAAAGCCATTTCACAAATATTTATTAACGATAAAGTTTACGATGTAATTTGCCGTTTTAATGAAGCAAGTCGTAATACACCCGAAAACATTGGAAATCTCATGCTAACGTCTTCAAGTGGCGCAAAAATACCACTATCACAGGTGGCAGAAATCAAACGAAGTACCGGTGCCAGTTTAATTGCCCGAGAAATGAATAAACGGTATTTAATAATCCGACTTAACTTAAGAGGAACTGATCTTACAGCTTTTCTGAAAAATGCAAATAATAAGATTGAAAAAAATGTCAATTACAATCACGAAAAAAACCATATAAAATGGAGCGGTCAATTTGAAAATCAGAACAGAGCCTATTCCAGACTTGCATTTATTGTTCCTTTGGCACTTGCCATTATGTTTCTTCTTCTGTTTGCTGCGTTTGGCAGATTCAGACAGGCAGGAATGTTGATGATTATTGTTCCTTTTGCACTGTTTGGAGGTATGCTTGCCCTGAATGCGTTCGGATTAACTTTTAATGTATCATCGGCTGTAGGCTTTATCGCACTATTTGGCGTTTCCATTCAAAACGGAGTTATTATGATAGATCATATGAATGCCCTACGAAAACACGGAATGCAACTTAAAGAAGCAGTTATTTCTGGTGCACGTCATCGTTTACGCCCTATATTATTAATTGGAACCGTAGCAGGTCTTGGTCTACTTCCGGCTTCACTTTCAACCGGAATCGGTTCTGATGTTCAGCGTCCACTTGCAACAGTAATTGTGTATGGACTTTTGTTTGCAACAATAATTACACTTTATGTACTTCCGGCACTTTATTATATGTTTGAAAAACGCTGGGGAAAGGAGGAACAAAATCATGAATAATAATAAACATTTCAAAATGACGATAAAAACAGGACTGAGTTTTACAATTTGTTTATGTTTATCGCAGTTTGCTTTTTCACAAGTTGATTCATCGTTTAACCGTATCAATCTGAATTATAAAGATTATTTAAAAATGGTTGTAAGCGGTAATCTTGAATATTTAACTGAAAAATATAATGTTAACATTGCTGATGCGAAAGTTGAAGCTGCCAGAATTTTCCAAAATCCATCTTTAGCTGTTGATTGGGCAGGAAACAAAGAAGATGATGCCATTAATGGCTATTCTTTTTCAACCGAAATTTCAAAGTCAATTAATTTTGTCCAAAAGCGTAAAGCCCGAATAAACCTTGCAAAAAGTGAAAGTGCCTTAACCAATGCGTTGCTTGCTGATTACTTAAGAAATTTACAAGCTGATGCTACTCTTGATTTTTTAACTGCATTGAAACAAAATTATTTATTTGCAGTAATGTTAAATTCATATCAGATGATGAAAGAATTATCTGATGCTGATAGTATCCGGTTTAGCCTTGGGAGTATTAAAGCTATTGATGCAACACAAAGTAAAATAGAAGCCGGAATATTACTAAATGAACTTTTTCAAATTGATGTCGATAGAAAAAATTCATTCATAAGCCTGTCAACCAGAATAAGTTTGTATTATAACGACACCATTCTCTTTCCTAATGGCAAATTCGATAAACCCGAAAGAGATTTTAAACTTAACGAATTATTGACTATAGCCTTAAATAACCGGGCTGATTTGTTGGCTTCAAAAAGTAATATAACATATAACCAAAACTTACTGACTTTAACAAAAAGAGAAAGGATGGCAGATATTGATTTTAAAGTAGGTGCTAATAATTCGTATTTGAAAACCGGTTTATTTTCGCCTTCTTCAACTGAAATATACACAGGTATTGCAATTCCTTTGAATTTTTCTAATTTTAATAAAGGTGAGATAAAAATTGCTCAATTTAAAATAGAGCAAGCAGAATTACAATATAAGCATATCGAAATAAAAATTCAAAATGAAGTAATGCAAGCATTCAATCAATATAAATCTTTGTGTAAACAGGTAGAGAATTATAATCATGGGCTTTTAGAGCAAACAAAAACGGTATTAAATGGGAAAATTTATAGTTACTCTCGTGGCGAAACTTCTTTACTCGAAGTATTAAACGCTCAGCGAACATACAACGAATTGCAAACCTCTTATTACGATACATTGTATAATTGTTACGCTTCGTTGGTTGAGCTTGAAAGAGCTGTAGGGATTTGGGATATAGATTTATAGAAAAATAGAATTCATGAAAATTTTATTCAAAATCAATCATTCTGCAATACTATTAAGATTGTTGCATGACGTTTATAGTAGGTTAAACTATTTTGAACAATTTCAGTCAAATCAATTAATTATAAATATTCGTAATTTTAATCCAGCGTATTTATTTCTAAAACAAAGTTAATTGAGCAGTAATTAATAAAATTGAAAAAAGTATGATAACAAGTGAAATCATGTCTCTTAATAAATTCAAAAGAATTTATCCCAACTGTTATCGGGAATATATGAAAATTGAAGGAGATGATTATTCAAACTTAAATTTTGGAATTGATTCTTTGTTGTTTAGTTTTAGAATAGGTATTAACATTGTGCCAGTATATTCTGATGAGCCCAAAAAGCTTTTAGGTTACCGATCTTACATAAAATATTATATTAATAATAAATTGAATATTCCATCTGGAGAAGTTTCTTTTATTGAAGATTATGCAAAATACAAAACTGCCGAAAAAGCTGAGAAAAAAACCATAATATGTGCATTAAAAATGATAGAAGAGAAATTAAGGTTAGAAGTTATTTAAATTATTATTTCTTATTTTATTAGCGTAATAGAAATTGCACTTTTAATAATATTACCGTTGATAATTTTTTATCAAAGGAATCATTATACTTTTAAACGATACATTAAAATCTTGCATTAAATATGTAATTGCGCTTGTAAAACAAGAATGCCATAACCTTAGAAAAAAGACTTGAAATAAGGCCGTCTAAGTTATCCCCCTTTTATTGTCTGTTTTAACAAGACTACATACAATATAAAACACTAAGGAATTTTACGTACTTCTTCTGGGTATATTATTCCAATATAATTGAAGATTTTACTCTAAAGTTAAGGCTCTATTGCATTTAATTTTGCTAATAAGAACAAATTAAATAAAATGCATTATGAAAAACTTAGCAATAACAATAACTTTTCTGTTAACTGGAACAGTAAATCTACTATTCTCACAAGTGAAAATAGGTGACAATCCAAACACAATTAATCCAAACTCTCTACTTGAAATGGAAAGTACTACAAAAGGGTTTCTTCCACCGAGAGTAGCAATTAATAGTTTAAGTTCAGCATCCCCGCTAACTACACCTGTACCGGCAGGTATGCTTGTTTATAGTACTGGTGGTGCTGTTACCGATGGTTTTTATTATTGGGATGGAACTAATTGGAGACCTATATTAAACAATAATGTTCCCTCATATGGTGAACTTTACGAAAATGGAAGCAGTTCCATTACAATAACAAATGCCGCAGAATATTACCAGTGGACAACTACCACTGTCGGTATAACAAAGGGTACCGGATATGTGGTTGGTAGTGCATCAACCGATAACCTTACAATTGGTGCATCAGGTGGAGGAATTTATAGTATAGATGCTAATTCTTCTTTGAAGAGTAATGACGGAAGATGTAACAAGATGGTCTTGTTTAAAAACGGAGTTGCTCAGGAAAATTTATATTCACGGGAAACAACACCATCGGGAATCATTATTCCTCCGGGAAGTGTTTCATTAAACGGCGGAATACTCACAAGCGGAACAGTATCTGACGTAGAAACTGCTGATGGGGTTAATTATATTGTTCAGGAAGGAAATAGTAATCCGGGATACGACATTAGGTTTACATTTACAGATTTAGAAAAACAAGCGGATGTACTTTTATTTAATGGCTATAATGTTGGCAGTAGTTCTCATGAAGTAGAGTTACAGGTTTATAATGTTAGCACATCTTCTTGGGATAATGTATTGTCAACAATAAGAGATATACCAAGTACAACATCCGATATTTTCAGAGAATTTACAATACCCGGAAATATTAATAATTATTATAATGGGAGTAGTCAAATGATTGTAAGATTTTACCAGTCAGATTATGGATCATCATCGCATTCTTTGAATATTGATAAATTTATTTTAACATCAGATAAAGGAACCGTGAATGTTAAGATTTCGGGTTTACTAAGCCTTAGTGCTGGTGATATTCTGGACCTAAGATTTACCTGCAATATTGCAGGAACAGTCTACAATATGCTTTATACAAACCTAAGTATAAATAGAATAGACAAATAAGAATAAAGGTATTTATTATAATCACAATGGTAAAAATAAAAATGTCATGAAAAAATTTAATATACAAATTGCAATGTTGATTATAAGCATCTCGATGTATGCACAAAATCAAATGGTTAATTCAGGGAATTTAAAAATCTATTCTAATGGAAAAGTGACTTTTTTTGGTGACCTTACTAACAATGGAACATTCGATGATGGAGGGCAAGTTGTTGAATTTAATGGCACTGTAAACCAAAGAATTTCGGGGTCATCAGGACTTACCATTACAAACTTAGTTATAAATAATCCTTCGGGCGTTACAATGGAGAAGCCAGTTACTATTAACAATTCGTTAACCTTAACCTCTGGAGTATTAGATTTAAATTCCAATACACTTACAATAAATAATAATTCACCATTGTCCCTAACTAGAACTAATGGGTTTATACTTAGCGAGAAAGTTGATAATTCAGGTAAATTGAAATGGGTTATTGATAGCAATACTGGTTCTTATACATTTCCATTTGGAACAATTTCAGGTGAATATATCCCATTTACATTAACCCTAACATCTGGGAATATAGGCAATGTGACCGTTTCAACATTTCCTACTGCTAATGATAATACTCCATATCCGACCTCCCCCGATCCTGTAACAAATATGAATGACGCTTTAGGTAATAACAACAGTGGGAATGTTGTTGATCGCTTTTGGCAAGTAAATAAAGACGGAACCAGCGGAACTGCAACATTAACATTCACAGCTTCATCTACAGAAGTAGGGTCAATAGGAAACTTACAGGCACAAAGCTGGAATCCTATAACAAGTACTTGGGAAGCTCCGTTGTCAGGGCAAACAAACACCTCAAACTCGGCAACTGTTCCGGCTGTTACAAATTTTTCAGTTTGGGCTTTATCAGGAAATATGTCACCACTTCCTGTCGAACTAATAAGTTTCGTTGCTTCAAAAAATAATGATCAGGTTCTATTAAATTGGGCAACACTTTCCGAGACAAATAATGATTATTTTACCATCGAAAAATCAAAAAACGGAACAGAATTTCAAAATGTTGCTATAGTTGATGCTTCAGGAAATAGTAATCATGAATTATCCTATTCAACAATTGATAATGAACCTTATAGCGGAATATCTTATTATCGTCTAAAGCAGACAGATTTTGATGGTAAATTTTCTTACTCCAATATTCAATCTGTTGATTTTAACTCATCGCCTGATTTTTATTTAAATGTATATCCGAATCCAACCACAAGCGACAATATTAATTTGCAGGTAGTAAACGCAAAAGATGAAAGTATTCAGGTTAATTTAAGCGATATGCTAGGGAAAGAGGTCTATTCCAATTCAATTCTGATTACTGAAAATAATCAGAACATTACTCTTTTAAATAATGAAAATATGATTCCGGGCTTGTGCTTTATTACTGTAACCTTTAAAGGGACTCATATTGTTAATAAACTTATGATTAAATAAGCTTGACTTGTCTAAGACTTGTCATCGCTTAGTTTAATAAACTAATTAAAAAATAAAGAAAATGTGCAATATTTTAATAGTTGACGATCAACCCAAAAACCTTCAAGTCTTAGGAAGTGTATTACGAAACTTTGACTACAAAGTAAGTTTTGCTACTAACGGACTTCAGGCATTAGAGATTCTGAAAAAAACTAAGGATTTCGATATGGTACTTCTTGATGTGGAAATGCCAGAACTGGATGGTTATGAAACTTGTAAAAGAATGAGAACAGATAGTTCATTGAGTGAAATACCTGTAATATTTTTGACAGCTTACTCTGAAAATATTAATATTCTTTCCGGTTTTGAAGCCGGTGCACAGGATTACATATCAAAACCATTTAATCAGAAAGAACTACTGGCAAGAATACAAACTCATATCCTGTTGAAACAAAAAAAAGATGAAATAAAAAAATTGAATCATCAGCTTACTCAAAAAAACAAGGATATAACCGATAGTATTTTATATGCTAAAAAAATACAATCAGCCATCTTACCATCCGAAAATATTCTATTTGATAATAATCCTGATTCATTTATTTTACATAAGCCAAAAGATATTGTCAGTGGAGATTTTTATTGGTTTAAAAATAACAAGAACACATTGTATCTTGCAGCTGCCGATTGCACAGGTCATGGTGTGCCAGGCGCATTGATGAGTATGCTGGGTATAACCCATCTGAATGAAATCACCAATGGCTCTGATACAATTAAACCAAGCGAACTGCTAAATAAACTAAGAACACGATTAGTAATTGCGCTAAATCAAAACAATAATCATCACGAAACCCGGGACGGAATGGATATTTCCATTTGCTCTATTAATAGTAATGATCATACCTTGCACTATGCAGGAGCAAATAGTGTGGTATATATAGTTCGTCCTTCTGCTAAACAATCTGGAGCGCATGAAGAAATCTCAAAAAAGAATCAAACTCCTGATTGCTTTCAACAATCACAGAACAGTAATTTGTTACAAGATAAAAATAAGACCCTGATAATTGAACTTAAACCTGATCGTATGCCTGTTGGCGTTCATCCTAATTATAAAAACAGCTTTACAGATCATGAGATAAAAACACAATCAGGTGATTCAATATACCTCTTTTCCGATGGATATCTTTCTCAGTTTGGAGGCGAGAAAAATAAAAAACTGAACTATAGAAAATTCAAGAAAATACTTTGCGAAATACAAAATTTACCAATGAAGAGACAACAACAGAAATTAGAAGAGAAGTTTGAGACATGGAAAGGTGTCAACGAACAAGTAGACGATGTCTTAGTTATTGGTTATAAAATCCCTTAATATTAAAGTAAGGAAAAATATCCTTATTTTTAATGATTAATTAAAACTGCATAGTGATAATTGTTTTTGCAATGAAAAATAGAATAACCTATAATTATTAAAGGAAAAAACATGAATAAAGATTCTAACAGTGACTTTAATAAATCATATTTAATTATTGCACAATTCTGTGGAGTTGCAATTTTATTTACAGGTATTATAGGATTGTTAGGGTGGATTACGGATATACCCATTTTGAAAAGTTTTATTCCGGGATTTATGGAAATAAAACCGAACGCAGCTGTTGTTATGATTCTTGCCGGAATTTCATTGTATTTTCTCAATACAGGAACTCAAAACAGAATTCAAATAATTTTGTCAAAAATCTTTGCTTTGATGATTGCCCTTATTAGTTTACTTACTTTATTTGAGCATATTACTAATATTGATTTATTCATCGATCAATTTATATTTGCTGAAAATCCATCTTCCATTGTTGGGAATACTTTACCCGGGCGAATGGCTCCTTTTACATCTATTTTATTCTTCTTTACAGGTATTGTACTTTTTTTAATTAAAGAAAAACGCTTTTTTTATTTTATTCAGGTATATTGTATATTCTTGTTATTTATTGGCTTTATCAATTTTACCGGTTATGTGCTTGGAGTAAAAACCATATTGGGTCATAGTTCTTTTACTCAGGTTTCTCTACACGTCACTTTTGCTTTTCTTTTTCTTGGTGTTGGTATTTTGCTTACACAGCCTAAAGCTGGATTGGCAGGTATTGCTACCAGTAATTTGTCGGGCGGAAGACTTTTACGCCGAATGCTTCCTATTGCTTTTGCCCTAGCAGTATTACAAAGTGTCTTGCAAATTAAGGGCGAAGATGCAGGATTATTTAATCATGAGTTCGCGGAAGCTTTTATGTCACTTTTTACCATGATAATTCTGAACATTTTCTTGTTTTGGAATGCGAAATTTTTAAACAAGGCTGATGAAGCACTTAAACAAACAAATAAGGAATTGGAACTTAAGGTTGAACAACGTACAGAAGAGCTTACAAATTCTAACCATTTATTGAGAAACAGCGAGGAAAGTTTTAGAAGTATTTTTGAAAACTCAAATATTGGTATTTATAAAACGACACCGGAAGGCGAAATAGTAATGGCTAATCCATATCTCGTTAAAATTCTTGGTTATGACTCACTTGAAGAACTTAAAGAACGTAATCTTGAAAGTGAAGGTTTTGATTCAGGATACCCACGAAAGGAATTCAAAGAACGTATTGAAAAAGAAGAGAGAGTTATAGGGTTCGAGTCCGTATGGAAGCGTAAAGATGGCAAACTGTTATTTTTAAATGAAAGTGCACGGCTGTTGAAAGATCAAATGGGAAAAGTCATATATTATGAAGGGACGATGGAAGATGTAACTGATCGCAGGGAAAATGAAAAAGCACTTAAAGAAAGTGAAGAAAGATTTCACTTAGCCGTAGAAGGTGTAAATGCAGGAATCTGGGATTGGGATATTAAAACCGGAAAACAATGGTGGTCTCCGAAATATTACGAACTTTTAGGATACGAAAATAACGAAATAGAATCAAGTTTTTCTGCCTTTACATCACTGATTTGTACGGAAGATAAAAATAAGGCTTTTGAGAAATTAGACTTGCATTTTGCTCAAAAAAAACCGGTGAGTATCGAGATTCGATTAAGAACAAAGGCTGGCAAATATGTATGGTTTCTTGGTAATGGGCAAGCTCAATTTGATGAAAATAATAAACCATATAGAATGGTAGGGTCCATTATCAATATTAATGAACAAAAAAAAGCTGAAGACGCATTACGAAATAGTGAAACACTCTACCGAACACTAATTGAAACATCTCCTGATGGAATTACACTCTGCGATTTTGAAGGTAATATAATAAAGGTTAATCAACGAGGCTTAATGCTCTTTGATTATCAGGATGAAAAAGAAATTGTTGGCAAAAGTGCATTTATTTTTGTTGACCCATCTGACTTGTTAAAGGCAAAAATGAATTTAAAGAGTATCATTGAAACCGGAAGAATTATTAGTAGTGAATATAAAGTAATTCGTAAAAATGGAACAACATTTATTGCTGAAATGTCAGCTGCAAAAATTAGTGACTCAGAGGGAATAAACAATTCTATTATTGTCAGTTTTAGAGATATAACAAATAGAAAAGAAGTAGAAGAAGAAATAAAACGAAAAAATGAAGCACAGACCATCATAAATTCTATACTGAAACTTTCTACAACAGATGCAACAATTGAAGCGATACTTACTCTGTCTTTTGACCTGATAACTTCATTAGATTGGATAACATTAGATAAGAAAGGATGCATTTTTTTAGTAGAAGATCAGAAGGATGTATTAGTTATGAAAGTTGAGAATAATATGTCTCAATCCATCAAACAAGCTTGTAAGCTTGTGCCCTTTGGAAAATGTTTATGCGGAAAAGCTGCATTAACAAGAGAGATTCAATATAGCGGTAATTTAAATACAGATCATGAGATTAGCTATGAGGGAATTTCTGAACACGGACATTACTGTATTCCGATTACTTATTTGAATGAAATACTAGGAGTTATTAATACGTATATTCCTTTTCATCAGGAATTTTCATCTTTGGCTGTTGATTTCTTAAATAATGTTGCAAATACTTTGGCTAGTATAATTGTTAGAAAAAAAGCTGAAGTTGAATTACAAAAACATAAAGAGCATCTTGAAGAATTGGTATTAAAACGAAGTTTTGAACTTGCCAAAAGCGAATCTCAGCTCAGAGCTGTTTTTGATACTGTTGTGGATTCAATTATAACAATTGACGACAAGGGAATAATTCAAACCTATAATAACTCTTCACAAACAATATTTGGATATCAAAGGAACGAAGTGTTAGGTGAAAATATTCGAATACTAATGCCTGAACCTTATAGTAGCGAACACGATGGTTATTTGCAAAATTATTTAAAATCAGAAAGGCAAGAAAAAACAGGTAGAACCCATATTGTTATGGGACTTCGAAAAGACGGTAGTACATTTCCGATGGATCTTTCCGTATCTGAGTTTGTTGTTAATGGTAATCGTGCATTTACAGGTATTATTCGGGATATGACTGATAAAATAAAATCAGAAAAAGCTTTGATTGATAGCGAGGAAAAATACAGGCTGATGAGCGAAAATGTTATTGATGGTATTTATTCTACCGAATGTGGACGGTTTAAAAGTATAAACCTTGCAATGGAAAAAATATTTGGTTATTCCACCGGTGAAATGATAGGTATGCCTGTTTGGCATCTTGCGATACCTGATATCAGAGATGAAGTAAAGAAAAACATTTTTAAGAAGGTTCGAAATAATGACACAAGCCCCATTGAGGTAGAATGTATAAGAAAAAATGAAGAAACATTTTTTGCTGAAATAAGAATAAATATATCTAATCAGTCTGGAATCACTTATGGTATTGTGTCTGATATAACAGAGCGCAGAAGAATTGTTGAGGAGTTAAAAACAGCCAAAGAGAATGCTGAATCAGCAAATCGGGCTAAAAGCGAGTTTCTTGCAAATATGAGCCATGAAATACGTACGCCAATGAATGCTATTATTGGTTTTTCTGATTTGCTTCATTTAACATTGCAAAACGAGAAACAACTTTCACAAGTTGATTCCATACGCAGAAGTGGAAAAAATCTACTCAAAATCATTAACGATATTCTTGACTTGTCAAAAATTGAAGCGGGAAAACTGAAAATTCAAAAAGAACCGGTCAATTTAGATTCCATAACAAATGATATTGAAAGTATATTTAATACAAAGATTAAGGAGAAAAATCTTAAATTTATTGTGGAAACAAATAGCACAATATCAGGTTCGCTCATTATTGATGGAGTAAGATTACGTCAGGTTTTGTTTAATTTGGTTGGCAATGCGGTAAAATTTACTGAGAGTGGTCATGTATTTATCTCGATGGATATAAAAGAAAATTCCATCAATAAGAAAAATGTTGATTTGTTAATTTCTGTGGAAGATACCGGTATTGGAATTCCAATAGATCAGCAACAAATTATTTTTGATGCTTTTATTCAGCAGGAAGGACAAAGTTCAAGAAAATATGGAGGAACAGGTCTTGGGCTTGCTATAACAAATAGGCTTGTTGAAATGATGGATGGTAAAATTATCCTGAAAAGTGAATCAGGTAAAGGAAGTGTTTTTACTGTAATTCTCCATAATATTGAAGTAACAGATGCGATAGCTGAACCAGAGGAAGAAGATTTCGATCCGTCAAGAATATTGTTTGAAAAAGCAACAGTTTTGATTGTGGATGACAATTTTGGTAATCGTGAGATTTTGAAAGATTTTTTTGCTAATTCTTCCATAATAATTTTAGAAGCAGAAAATGGAAAAGAAGCGGTTCGGAAAGCTACAAAAAGTTTACCCGATCTTATATTAATGGATTTGCTTATGCCTGTGATGAATGGATTTGACGCCACCCAAATTATTAAACAACAACCAAAAACCAGTAATATTCCAGTTATAGCAATTTCAGCATCGGTAAAAATGATGTCAGATAAAGAGGAGATGAAATTATTTGATGATTTATTATTAAAACCGGTAAACCTATCTGATCTTATAAAAGTATTTAAAAAACATCTGAAATTTCAAGAGAAAGAATCACTTGTTGATAATCAAGATGGGATTAATTTAGAGGCTGCATTAACAGATGATCAGAGATTAAAACTCCCGGAAATAATTGAGATTCTTGAAAAAGAATTTATCCCGATGTATAATAAAACAAGGGATAATCAAATGATAGATCAAATGGAAGACTTTGGGCAAAAGTTGGTGCTATTAGGTGAGAAGTATTCTAACAGTCTTTTGATTGATTTTGGAAGAAAAATCTGTTCATATGCAGATAATTTTGAAACAGTAAAACTAATGGACACAATGAAAAACTTTCCTAATTTTGTTGAACATCTGAAATTTTTAACAAAGTAAATGAAATCAGAAGAAGATAGACGGTTTAATATTCTTATTGTTGACGACAATCCAGAGAATTTGAAGGTCTTGGGCAATATACTTAGAGGTGCCGGATATATTATTGGATTTGCATCTGATGGAAAACAGGCACTCAAGATTCTTGATCAAGCTGGCAATTACGACCTTGTATTGCTTGATATTGAGATGCCAATATTGAATGGCATAGAGACTTGTAAAGAGATGCGCCATAATTCCAAATTAAAAGAGGTTCCTGTAATTTTCTTAACAGCATATAATGATTCGGATAGTATTGTGAATGGATTTGATGCTGGTGCTCAGGATTATGTTACAAAGCCTTTTAATTCAAAAGAATTGTTGGCGAGAATAAGTACTCATCTGCTGTTAAAACAGAAAACTCAAGAGGTTAAGGAATATGCTGAAGAGCTTAAGAAAATTAATGCTACAAAGGATAAGTTTATGTCTATTATAGCTCATGACCTCAGAAATCCTTTTGATGGTTTGGAAAGGGTTTCTGAGATGTTGCTTAAAAACCTGAAAACATATGACTACCAAAAAACGGAGAGTTTAGTAGCAACTATATTTAATGCTTCTAAACAAGGTTCGGCATTGCTTGAAAATCTTTTGGAATGGTCAAAATCACAAACAGGTAAAATAGCTTTTAAGCCTACAAAACTTAAACTATATGAAGTGATTGAGAAATGTATGAGCAATATTACTGCAACCGCAAATAATAAAAACATTAAGCTTATTAATAACATTTCTGAGCATGTATTGCTTATTGCTGATCAATACATGCTGGAAACAATAATGCGTAATTTAATTACTAATGCTGTAAAATATACTCCTGATTCCGGTGTTGTAACAATAAGTTCGATTAATAATGATGACAATACGCAAATATTGGTTACAGATACTGGAATAGGCATTTCTGAGGAAATAAGTAAAAAACTGTTTAAACTGGATAAAAACTGTTCAATGCCCGGAACTGCTAATGAAAAGGGTACAGGTTTGGGTTTAATCTTATGTAAAGAATTTGTTGAATATCACAGTGGGGATATTTGGGTCGAAAAAGCAAATAATGTTGGTAGTATATTTAATTTTACTATTTCAAGAGATATAAACAACAATAAGTAATAGCATGAATTCTTGTATGTTATTAAAATATTTAATGGAGAAGTTGTGGAAAATATAAAAGGTTGATTCTAAGATAATTTACATTATGAAAAAATAGTATATTTGATAATTGATAATAAAATAGTATGGAAACAAAAATTAGAATAGCAATTGTTGATGATCACGAGCTTTTAAGAAAAGGGCTTTTGCTTCAGTTAGAAGAAATTAAAAATATTAAAATAATTTCTGAATTTGAAAATGGACAAGAGTTCGTTGATTCATTAGAAAAAATAGAGGTAGATTTGGTTTTTATGGATATTGACATGCCTGTTTTGAATGGAATTGAAGCTACTCGGCAAGCTATTCAAAAGTACTCTTTGTTAAAAGTTATTGCACTTACTCGAGAAAATGACATAGAGTCTTTTCAAAATATGTTAGATGCTGGTGCACAGGGCTTTCTTCTTAAAAATATAAAGAAAGACACCCTTGCAAGGGCTATTGATGCTGTAATGAAAGGGAATAATTACTATTCTGAAGAGATGTTAGAAATTCTTACCCGAAATTTCCTGAATCCTAAAAAAGATAATCAAATCATTTTATCGAATAGAGAAAAAGAAATTCTTAATTTAATTTGTCAGGGATTGCAAAGTGCCGAAATAGGGAAAAAGTTATTTATTAGCCATAGAACAGTTGATGGACACAGGGCGAATATTATGGAAAAACTCGAGGTTAAAAATACTGTAGGTCTAATTTTATATGCTATTAAAAATAATTTGGTTGAGTTAGATTGAGTTTTTGTCCTCTGTTCAAGTTTTTAAGAACAATACTATTATGTGTATAGAGGCTCCGGTTATTGTATTTGTACCGTAAGAATAGAAATATTAAATAAATACGGCTTGTAGAAATAACAAATTAAATCATAACTTCACAAACCAATTACTACAATATTATGCCGGGAATGAATTCATACAAGCTGGCATATTTTGAAGAAATATTCGAATTGAAGCGTTCAGAAAAGCAGTACAAGTCCAATATCTTTAAACTGGCTGAAGACTGGCGAAATCCATACAAAAAGCAGAAAGTGTTAAAATACAATATGGAGGACGTTGTTAACCTTGTTCGATTGAAAAATGAGATCTTCGGATTGTTTGGGATTAATGAGAACTATTTGGAGGGAGTGAGGATGTGAATGTCAGAACATTAATTATCATGTAAATATATTTTTTTCTTTTAAATAAGTGTAGTAAATTTGTATTGTGAACATGAAAATGTTTTCATAGAGGTTCTTTTTATAATACTTGTAGCGTTAATTGTTATTTATGATTGCGAAAACCACCAATTTTCAATCATTCTCATTTATAATAATATAATGCTCATGCTATGGCGTGGGCTAAACTATTATTTGAGAATGAAGGTGCTTGGTGGTACCTCGCAATCGAATTTAGTTATAGTTCCACGTCTTTTTTTATGCACCTGTACCAACTCATACATACTATAAAATCTCCGAAAACAAAACGGATTCTGGAAAATTATATTTCCAGCCAGGCAGTTATTATAAGTTTAGAATCTGAAGTTGGTTGGCATTGTTACGAAATTGAGACCACAATTCATAAAAAACAATTTATAAAATTACTTGGTTCGTTTATTAAAGAATTACCGATAACAAAGGATGAAAGGGTAGTATTATATGACCCGAAATTACAATCTGAAATTTTTGAATTACCAGGTAAAAATGAAAAAATACTTTTTAACGGAGATATTGAAAAAGAAAATCTTGTAGAAGAAATAGTATTAATGGTATTCAGGCATATTAAAATGAAAATGGTATTGGAAGAAAAAGAGAAAGAATATTTTGACTCGTTAACAAATGACACACATCTCAATTAAAAATTAATGAAAATAGAAATTAATGAAGAAATTATTACTACAACAAATTGCATAAGGGAATATCCTTGTTTTAATAGCGAATCACACCACTGTTGCAAGGTTGTAAGATGTATTGATGGCGCTGTTCACTTTGTTGAACCAGTTGAGCGTACACATTGCTTTAATATGCAATCTTTTGGTTATTCGTATTTCTGCAGTTGTCCAGTGAGAAAAGAAATATTTAATAAATACGGCTTATGAAAAACAACAAATTAAGATTATAACTTCACAAACCTTTCATTACAATTTAACCCATTACCGTATATCCTTATACCATATACCCCTGATTCTAATTCACTAACATCAATTACTGTTTCATTTAGTTTTGTTGTTATTTGTTTTACTACTTTTCCCTGCATATCATAAATTGTTATAGAAACCGGAGTGGCTATAACCGAGCGTATTTTCACATGTAACTCATTGGTGGCAGGGTTGGGATATATTTCCACCTTTTTAGGATACCATGCTTCTTCTATGTTTCCTGCTCCACAGTTTTTTACGAAAATCTGAACTGTATCAGTCCGATTCCATCCCCAAGGATCATTTACTTTTATTATCACTTGTTGCAAACCTGTTGTTATTGGATAGTATGGCACAAGAGTATCAATCCATAAAGGCAAGGTATAAGGGTAATAAACAGAATCTAATGCAAGAGTATTATTTGCATATATAAAATACGGTGCGCTTCTTCCTTTAAATTTTACTTGTAACCACGAAGTATCATTCTTGCAAACTGTATCGGGTGCATTTAATATCTGGCATACGAGGGTGGTATCATCGCAACTGTGAAAGCCATCGCAACCGAGGCTATCTGTTTTTATAAGCCAAGATTTATCTGAAGATAAATTCAAATCAGAAACCATTCCTCCCAAAATATAGCCATTATCGTTTGTAATACTACCACAATGTAAGTAAACATTTAAACTCTGTGGTATTCCTGATTGTAAATATAAATACTTTCTAAAGTACTTAATTTGTAGCTTTTTATTTACTTTAACAGCAAAACCATTTTTATTGCCTATTGTAGAGTTAATGTTTATTGAACCTTGTGTACCAAACAAAATAAATGATGAATCATTATTTAACAATAAATTAGTTACATCAATAAAAAACATTGAATCGCCAATAAATTCGCTTGGTTTAAAATAAATTTCTTTATTAATTGTTAAATCATCATTTAATATTGTTAAACCTGTCTTAAATACCATTTTTATCCAAGCTGAAATTGCAAGCTTTTCAAGAGATTTATTACTTACAAATGCTAATTTATTACCATTAATAATTTTGCAATTATTAATTTCTCCATCTTGTAAAAGTGAATTCCCAAATGCAGCACTTATTAATTCATTTCCTTGTAAATTAGTTTTTACTACCCAGCCATCTAGTCTGTCAAACCCAGTTATTTGTACAGGAGCATAGCAATAAGTTCCTCCAAATAAATAGTAAGAATTTCCCATCTGTAAACCTGCATTAAACCAGCTTACTTCATTGCCTTTTAATATTAAGCTGCTATCTATAAAATTACTATTTGTATCCGTTTGTATTATTAAAGCACTGTTACCTGAATGCCCTACAAACACATAATTTCCGCTGTTGTTTACAAATGAATTATTAACATAATTGTTTGTAGTAACGGTATCTTGTAGTAATAACTTTAAAAATAATGTATCAAAAGTACTCGAATACTTTACAGAAAATACTTTATTAGCTGTAGGTCCCCCATTTTGCATAGTACCACCTGCAATAAAAGTATTATGATTTGTACTATTCAAAGCATTTGGGTTAGCACCTCCTGTATATGATGCCCATGTCCCAGTTGGATCATAATAAGTTTTAATCCATTTAATATTTGCTTGTAAATCAATAAGGCAAATTCCCATACCACCGTGAAGCCCTAATATATACCCACTGTCTGTAGGCAAAATGGTATGCATTGCATTATTTGGAATATTAAAAGTTTTATTTAAATATTGTTGGGAGAAAGAATACTCTCCCAACAACATAATAACTAATATGAAAAAAACTTTTCTCAATTTATTCGACAATTAATTTTGTCACACTTAATTCTTAGAAGTGAGTTTGCTGTATGACTTATTCTACTTTTACAAATCTCTCATTACAAATTAGCCCATTGCCATTTACCTTTACCCCATAAACTCCTTGCTGCAATTCGCTAATATCTATCATATTTTCACTTTGTTTTGAAATAATTTGTTTTACAGATTTTCCCTGCATATCATAAATTGTTATAGAAACAGGGGTGGCTATAACCGAGCGTATTTTCACATGTAATTCATTGGTGGCAGGGTTGGGATATATTTCCACCTTTTTAGGATACCACACCTCTTCTATGTTTCCTGCTCCACAGTTTTTTACAAAAATCTGAACTGTATCAGTCCGATTCCATCCCCAAGGATCATTTACTTTTACAATTACCTGTTGCATTCCTGTTGTTGTTGGATAATATGGCACAAGAGTATCAATCCATAAAGGTAAGGTATAAGGATAATAAACAGAATCTAATGCAAGAGTATTATTTGCATATATAAAATACGGTGCGCTTCTTCCTTTAAATTTTACTTGCAGCCAAGATGTATCATTCTTGCAAACTGTATCTGGGGCTTGTATTATTTGGCATACTAAAGCAGTATCATTACAACTGTGAAAACCATCGCAACCTAAACTATCTGTTTTTACAAGCCAGGATTGCTGGGAAGGGGTTAAAGTATAATCTGTTACAAAACCTCCAAAAACGTAACCGCCATCAGTTGTTGTACTCATTGTTAATGGAATTTCACTATTAAACTGACCCCCTATATGAGTGTAATTTCTAGAATAACAAATATTATATAAACTATCTAATTTCACAATAGATGTTGTGTTACCGTTAATATAAGTATTCACATTGAATTTACTATCTCTTTTTAATACAAACAAATTATTTCTGAAATCTACTACAATTTGCTCTATATATGAACGATACATTGTATCTACTATTAGAACTGATTCATTTAATTTAATCTCTTTTTTGAGGCTCAAATTTTCATTTAAGATCAATATTTTTGGACTAAGAAAAATAGCACCACTGGAATGTTTGATGTTTCCAGATGAAATTGAAGTAACAAGTAAATTGTTATGAATTAATACAAATTTAAATTCAGAATCGAAAAGTATTGGATTTCCAAAAACAGTATCAGATATTTCATTTCCCAATATATCAGTTTTTATTACCCAACCGTCTAATCTATCAAAACCGGTTACTTGCACAGGTGCATAGCAATATGTTCCACCAAATAAATAATAATAGTTTCCCATCTGTAAACCAGCATTAAACCAGCTTACTTCATTGTCTTTTAATATTAAGCTGCTGTCTAAAAAATTACTATTTGTGTCAGTTTGAATTATCAAACCACTGTTACCTGAATGTCCAAAAAAAACATAATTTCCAGTGTTATTTATAAATGAATTATTAACATAATTGTTTGTAGTAACGGTATCTTGCAGTAATAACTTTAAATATAATGTATCAAAAGTACTTGAATACTTTACAGAAAATACTTTATTGGCAGTAGGTCCGCCATTTTGCATAAGACCACCAGCAATAAAAGTATTATGACCAGTACTTTTTAATGCATTTGGAGAGTTACTTCCTGTATAGGACACCCACATTCCTGTTTGGTCGTAAAAAGTTTTAATCCATTGAATATTTGCCTGAAAATCTACAAGACATATTCCATTACCATTACGAAGTCCCAAAATATACCCACTATCAGTAGGTAAAATTGTATGCATTGCATTATTGGGGATATTAAAAGTTTTATTTAAATATTGTTGGGAGAAAGAAAACTCTCCCAACAACATAATAACTAATATGAAAAAAACTTTTCTCAATTTATTCGACAATTAATTTTTGGGCACATAAAATTACTCCTTTATTTTCTAAATCAACAATGTAATTACCTTTTATAAGATTGCTTACATCAATAATATACAAACCCCTGTTTTTCTCGGCTGTAATAAATTTCACTTTCTTTCCTTCCGAATTGTAAATCGAAATTGTTTCTTCGCCTGTTATTTCTTCAGGATTTAACAGAACACTGATTATTTCGTTGGCAGGATTAGGGTTAATAATAAAAACACATCCTGTTTCCTCAACCGTTTCTTCCTGCTTTACAGGTATATATCTTCCCGAAAAATCATCTCCTAAATCAATAGCTCTTGCAAAAGTGGTATCATATAATTCTTCCAATAGACTTAAGCCCGATGATTGGCAGAAATGTGAAGGATTTGCAGCAATATCGCTTATCCACGATTCGTTTTGCTGAATCAGCGATTTCCTGACAGAATCGGGAGCCTGACATAATTGTATTTCGAATTGCTGTAATTGAATAAAATCATCAATCTGAAAATCAGTTGTATTATTCAATGAAGAGATACTATTTAAGTTAGATTGTGCATCGGAATACTTTTCTTTTCCGATAAAAACAGGGTTAGTAATAAGTCTTTCATTTAACGTACCACTTTGTAGAACGTAAGTCAGTACAGAATCAACAACTGAAGAACCGTATAATGAATCGTTCAATACGGTTGTTAAAACCATTCCGAATTTACTGTCTATTCCAAAGTTATTATTTGCAATACTGTTTTCGATATTCTCTCGCAGATTATTTCCATTTTGAGCAGCCCACATTACCAATTTAAAATGATTATTAACATTCATCTGATTAATATAAGAACGCACCTTATTAGGCAAAGGTGAGTTGGCAAGTACAAGATTTGTTTTCTGTGGTGGCTTGTTTATAGGATTTGTCATAAATGCTATAAGAACCGAATCTGAAAGATAAGGCGAAGCATTCATAAGTATAGCATATGAACTGTTGAAATTATTAGGTCTTAGATTTTCAATTAATGACAAAAAATAATCGGTATTTCCATTATCAACAATTTCATTATAATAATTCAACTGATTTTCTGCAATATCTTTTAAAGAATCAATCTGAGTAAGTGATGAATGAACAGATTTTAAAGTCAGGACTATAGGTTTGCAATATGTTGAACTATCCCAAGGCAAGGCAATGTTTCCAATATTAGTAATGTATGGAACAGAGGAAGTAGGTAATGGGGTATTTCGTGTAAGATCATTTATACCTCCAGGTGTAGGATTATAAGCTCCAAAATAATACTGATAATATGTTATAGGATTAGGATTTTTAATTTTGAATTTAAGCGCATATTCTGGTGACGAACTAAGATCTTTACCTTTTGTAAAACGGTTGTGTGAATTGATACTTATCCCTAGATTTATAGCCCAATATGCCTGATCCTGATTAATAAATAACGACCCTGCATTAACAATTATATCTTTTGTGTTAAAATTAATGGGATTTGTGCTTGCTAATCCTGATGGAGAAGGTTTAACAAAGTCGTTACAAGTGAGTTTCATATTGTTTTTCATGTAGGCTCCAAGACCAACACTATTACCATAAATCTCATTATTGTAAATAATGTTAACATTGGTAGAATTATTAATTAAACCAATTCCAATAAATCCATTTATCACAGTATTCCGTTCTACAGTAACATTTGGGCAATTCTGCAAACCTATGCCCCACGGATAGGTATTTATATCATTATTGTTAAAATACTTATTCCCATCAAAAGTATTATGAATAATTTTTGAACCGGATGAGTTGGTATTTTCAATTAATACACCACGGTTATTATTGTTAAAAGTATTATTATCAACATCAATCATGTAATCGGCCTTTATACCATATTGCAAGCCTGAGAACGTACATGAACTAACATTATAAATCTGATTATTTGTTCCAATAACATTAATTCCAATACCACGACCTACAGGAGAACCCGTTGATGATAATGAATTAAAATTAGTGAAAATATTCGTAGAAATTTTAACTAAATGTGCATTATTTAACGTCAACTGAGCATAAGGAATCACCATTGATGCAGAAGTAGTGTTAAAATTATTAAGTGAAATATCATGCATACCTGTAAATTCAGTACGAGAATTGACCAAATAAATGGATTGTCTGTTGTTATTATATGTTCCGCCCAGAGAATTAACACGAACCCATCCTGAAGCATAAATTCCTGTTGTAGCATTTTCGATTGTTCCATAATTAATGTCAATTACAGTATGAGGTAATGCTGTTGTTGATTTTACAGCCCACACGCCATACCATAATGCCGGACAAACAGTATTAGATGTTAATACTCCTGTGCTGCTAACAACTAGTGATGCTCTAGGACTCACAAATAATTTCTTGCCAGATGTAAATCTCAAAGTTCCATCTACTATTAAAGTACTAAGTGCATTTATTGTTAATTGACCCGGAATTTCAAAAGTACTTCCAAATGGAATTGTGCAACTACCATTTACAATTGTAGTAGTTCCTGATTGGGTTATTCCAGAAATAGAAGTAATAGTTTGATAATTTAACGGTAACGGAACAGAAAATGTTCCCATTGCAGTACATCCAAAGCTATTTGTAACAAATACCATATAAGTGTTTACACATGCGTTATTTAAATCTTGTGTAATTGGGAAAGGCGGGTTTTCTCCATCACCCCATTGATATGTATAGGGTGCTCCACCTCCTGAAACAGAAATGTCAATAGAGCCATTACAGGTTGGTATGCATGGGTCAGATGGAGTTATATTTACAAGAGTTATTATGGGAGCAGGATAATCTAATAAATTAATTGAAATAGGATTTGCGCTACAATTTGCATCGCTTACTAGAATATCATAAGTGCCTGAACAAAGATTATTATAGTTAGATCCTGTTAAACCATTATTCCAGTAATATGAATAAGGTGGAGTTCCACCGGAAGC
The DNA here is from genome assembly GCA_016218155.1 of Bacteroidia bacterium. Taxonomy (NCBI): domain Bacteria; kingdom Pseudomonadati; phylum Bacteroidota; class Bacteroidia; species Bacteroidia bacterium. Next base: position 15,456 of record JACREQ010000027.1, on the reverse strand, counting down.
ATTTATTGAAATACTACCATTACATATTCCATTACATGAATTACCATTAGTGTAAGAAACAACAGGTACAGGAAATACCTGTACTACAATATTATCTGTTCCACTACAGTTACTTAACGGATCGGTAACGGTTAAAGAAAGAGAATTCGTTCCGGTGCTGCTCCAAATAACAGTTACATTATCACCGCTGTTAGGGCCAACAAAGTTACCAGAACCGCTCGTTATTGCCCATACACCTGAATTATTAGCGTTGTAATGTGTTTCTGAACCCAGACATGCTGTATTTATCCCTGATATATTAACAATAGGGACTCCTATATATACATTATGTTGAATAGAATACACAATTTGGTACCCAGTTATGGAATTATAATAAGCTAAATCAAGTGTAATTGTAAAATTACCGTTAGTAGAGTATGAATGATTAAGAAGTGGAACATTTCCTGGGTTCTGGGTTGTTATTGTACCATCTCCGAAATTCCATATATGGTAGTAGCCATCAAAACAATCATCTGCATCAACAGTAACATCAATGCAATTAGAGGAAACTGCAACTGTAAAATCAGGATTAGATGGAGCAGGTTTAACGGCATCAATCATATTTGGAACACTTGATATCGGCATTAACAGGGTGCTGACAGATGAAAAGTTAATAAAATCAGGCATATAAACTGGAGTTGGAGTATTAGAATTCATAATAACGTGCATGTTATTAGTATTAAATTTATTTATGTATATATTGTTATCTGGACCAAGCCCCATTCTTCTATATGGATTTGTACTATTCTGAGCCACTAATAAAGGATTTCCAAGTAAGTCATATTGAAATAATTGAGTTGGTGGCCATGAACTTCCAAATGTTGCATAAAGATATGTAGAGCTATGATCAAATGAACAAGAGTAATATAAACCTGTTTTTTCCCATATACTAGCAATTTCACCTGTAGAATTATTAAAATGGTACAAACCACAACCATTAGGACTTCCTACTCCCTGAATAGTCAATGCTAAAAACTCACCATTAGGAGAAGCTTTTAGTTGCCCTACTGTTCCTTTTAATAAAAATGGGCCGTAAGATACAGGTGATTGCAAAGAAAAATTCAAAGGATTTGAGACTCCATTTTCTGTTACCAGATAAACAAAAAAACGACCGTCATTAGAATGTCCATGTGTAATTACCCAATAATCAATTCCATTACAGTGAGGTACACATGTAATAACTTCAGACATTTGTGTAACTCCTGGAAATAGACTTAATATTTGATTTTGCGATAAAAGATTACCTGTACCATTGGCATCTACTAATGCATATCTAATTCCATTATAAGCTTGTTCTGAAGCTCTTGGCATTATTAAAAAAAATTGATTTGCATGGTTTGGAAATGGAACAGAAACCATTTGGCTTGAACTTATATGACCACCTAACGGTTGACCCCCAACTAATGGTATTTCAATGTGAAAACGATTCCAAACATGTTCACCACTTGCATAGAAAACAAGTTCTCCTGTTAAGGGGTCACTTTCTGTTATTGCTGATTCAACACTATAAATTGTATTATTGGTTAATGCTACATTAGAAACAACTGGCAAGCCTGATTGGAAATCTAAAGCACAATATCTTCCAAATATCCAATTTGCTTGTGAAAGATTTATATTTGTACATGGTGAAATGTAAATAGATGATGACTCTACTACAGTATTTCCACCATTTATTGCAGTTAATATAACATTATATACACCTGCTACATTATAAATGTGAACAGGATCTGTATCTGTTGTATTATTTGTTCCATCTCCAAAATCCCATATCCAACTATTAACTATAACGCCTGGATCATCAAGAACCGAATTAAATTGAACATTTGTACCCACACATGACATTGAGGGATTATCAAAATATGCTGCTAAAACAGGTGACATGCATCCATTAGGATTAATTACCCCAGTATAAATAAGATTTTGCTCTGTAACTAGATTGGGTCTTAATAGATCAATGCATGAAATCATCCTCTCTATTTGACCAGTTGTAAATTCAGTCCAACAAAAGTCCCAAGCCTTATACATATAATTATGAATTGGATCAAGTCCAGATGGTGTTTCTGTACAAGTATTTTGGTTAGGATCAGAACACCATGAAGTACTTGCAGGTTCCATACATGGAGGAGTATCACAAACATTATCTCCTTCAGTTTGACAAGTTGCTGGATTACTGCCAGCACACGTACCAGACTCAAAAACATGAATTACATCTAAATAATGCCCGACCTCATGAGCTAATATTTCTCCTTCTCTTCTATTAGGATATAGATCATAACCAAATGTAAAACTTGGATCACTTCCAAAAACAGTACTCCTCATTACAATACCATCTAACTCCCAAATATTCAAATTAGACTGTAATGGTTGCGGAGCATATCCCTGATAAATACCTGCTCCATTTGGTTCTATAGCTGAAACAATCCAAATGTTAAGATATTGATCTATAGGAAAATGAATTAAATTAAATAATTGATTTGCATCAGTGGGATTAAAATCATGATTTGTAAGTGTTGAGTTTCTACGTGTTACTCCATATTCATTTCCGCCGGGTCCAATTGCCCATACTTCAGAAGTGCCGACTGGTAAATTACTTGCTAAGCAAAAACTTATTGTTACATCTTCAGTTCCATTAAAAATACTATAAACACCTGCATATTTTTGATTTAGAGCGGTGATTTGATTCTGAATCTGAGCATACGAAATATTTGGGTTTGTACCATATGGTTCTCCGCTATGAATTACATGAACGACTACAGGTATAACATAATTTATCGTGCTTTTGGGACCAGAATAAGTCGATTTTTCATTAATATAATTTTGAATTATTTGATTTTTATAATCGATTTCTTCCTTTATTTCAGGATTACTTTGTAACGTAAACTCGCTGATGGTTTCAATATCATTAAATTTCTCTTCTTTCCATGTAGTAATGAAACAGACTTCTCCCCATTCACTAGTGTCATTATCCATTATTGTTCTAACTGAAATAGAATAATCAGTATTATATTGAATATTATCCGATACTTCAAGTAAATTAAAAACATTTGTGCCTTTAGTTATACTTTCAGAAAAAACTAAATCATTATTCTCAACAAAAAACTCATATTTTTCAGCTCCAGAAATTATTTCTGATGTTAGATCTTGATTGAATGCAACATTTGTTAATCCACAATCAGAGCTAATCAATTTTGTTGTTATTGTTTGTTTCTGAAAAGAAGCAGAAAGCATAGAAGAATTATTGCTATTATCTGTAGCTGTAGCAATAATATAACTAAAAGATGTACTTAAAGAAGTTGACCAATTACCATTTATATCTGTTTGAGTAATGGTGAAGTATTCATTTGCATTTTCATTTCCTGTACTACCAAATATTTCAATTATATCTCCTGATTCTGATGTTCCTGTTATAAAATTTGTTGTTGCTGAAACTATTACCGGAGACGGTTTATTTAAATTGGCACCCGGTCCAAGATAAATTGCATTTGGACAATCTGTAATAATATTTCCCGATATGCGATTGTAAATACAATTAGCACCAATAGTAATTGCCCTAAATCCGCAATTTCTGAAAATGTTTGACTCGCCTGCTACTGTACCACCAATGACTGAATTATTTGAAGATAGCCACATGAAAATACCATAATCTTCAATAGGTAATACAGAGTTTAAATTATCTGTTCCAAAAATATTTCCCTGAATAATACTATATGATGAATTTACTATTACTATTCCCATAGCAGCATCAGTGCTTGCTCCATTGAAAATCCGATTAATTATACAGTCTTTTACCGTTAAGCTATCTGTTCCAGATATGCCAATACCCTGTGTAGTCACATTTTTAATATAAAGACCCTCTATAATAGAGCCATTAGCATGATAAAAGAAAAGTCCCTGCACAACTGTATTTTGACCGTCTAAAATTATTTGTGGGTTTCCAACCTGATAACCGGGTTGGGTTGTCCCATTTATATATACCTTTTTATTTATTCCGGGTAAAAAGCCATTTAAATATATAATATGTGGTCCTGCTCCGGGAATTGCAAAACGTATTTCGCATGGTCCGGGCGTGTCAAGAGATTTTCTTTCAGCCCACTGCAACGTTCCATACATGGTTGTATCGCAAAGACTGTCAATATAATTATATTGGTATATAAAAGGGTCGAAGTCGCCTGGTTTGATAACATAAAAAATAGTTTGAGCATTTATGTTTATTATAAACATGAATATTCCGGCTAAAAGGAAAAATATCTTTTTCATAGTATTTATCTTTTATGTTATTTTATCGTGTTTGATATAAATGGTTAGAGCTTCCACCTCCCGGAATTGCAGCATATACAGTTAAATGTTGCCACGTATTGTATTGACTCATACTCATTTTGCAATATATGCGGGTGTCGTGGTTTTGTATTATTTCCTGTCGCCCATTAAAACTTGTATAATAATCAGCACCTTGTAGTATTACAGAAGCACTTTCATTAATCACATCCCCATTATCATGTTGAGATCCAAACTGAAAATGAATATTTTGTGCATTGGCGGGGTTACTTATTTTTAATTGTATAAGCACCAGAACAGAATCAGTATTTGAACCAGATTGCAAAGGCATTACGTTTAAGTCCATCAGTTGCACCTGTGCTGTACAAAAGAAAGAAATAATACATCCAAAAGTAAACATTAACAATGTTTTCATAGGTTATATAGTTTTAAGTTGTTTTTCATTACTCCCAAATTTACAAAGGTTAGTTACAAAATCCAAATTCATATATTTAAAATTATAGATGGGTGTTGTTATCCCATAACTGGCTACCAATACTTTGTAACTGGCATGTTTTAGTGATTAACTGGTAAAATATAAAATACCAAGCTTGTAATAAAAAAATATTGAAAAATCAAAACAATGCCTTACAATATCCTGTAATTGTGATAACTGCAATCGTATTACTTGATTTTAATTAAGATAAATTTATAAATAAAGGAATTGAATAATTATACGTATTTGTTGTAATATATTTTAAGTCTAAATAATATGCATTGTATAACAGGGTTTTAAGTAAAATCTACAACTTGATTTTTTTGATAAAAATTAAAAAAATATCCCAAAATTGATAAAATTCAATAAGCAGTTTATGATAACTTTGTGTAGTTTTAAGATTGAAAGACTTGAACACTTGAACACTGGAATAATAGTTATTTAAAGACCAATAGATTTTTATCTTTGTTTTAAAACGTTCTTCAGTTAAAAAATCAAAGTTTTGTCCTCATAAATTAGATTTTGAGATTGTATTCTTTAAATTTTCCACACTTGAAAAGGATAAAATAACTAAAAATCATTTTTTCTAAATCATTCTATGAAAGCAGAAACAGCAAAAAATTAAAGTAAAAAAAAACAATATATCCAATTTTAAACCGTTTATTCTTTAGTGTTATAATTTGTTATAAATAGGTTAATACTACCCCGCCAGTTGAACTGAAAAGTACAACAGCGGGGTTTTTTATAAGTATTTCGTCTGAATCCATTATAAACACTGAGAATATTAATTGTAAGGCGGTAAAAAAACAAGAAAGTTCATCTTTCAAAAATAAAAATTGAATTCGTTTGTTTATTTATGTATATTTGTTTTTCATATTTTGTAGAAAGGTTGATATTGCCCCGCAGGATGAACGATAAGTACAACTGCGGGGTTTTTTATTTTTCTCATTTGTAATTTCTTTTTTCAGTTTACACGGTAAAAAAAATAGAAAAATATAGTTTTTTATTTAAAATTCTTAATCCCATTCTGGTTTTTACCTTTGGTGAATGAAAGACGACCATGAAATAATAGAGAAAAATGAGAATTTCATCATTTCATTTTGGCGATTTTTAAAAATCGCCTGGAATTTTCGATTTTTTATTAGGGCGATTCTGGAATTTGCCGAAAAAAAACAAAGTGTACATTTTGAAATTCGGTTTATCAATGATTTTTATAATTTGTTTACCAAAAATCGCCTGGTTTTTTCGTTTTGCACATGGAAAATATTTAAAGCGTACAAAATAATCAATGAAACTTTAATGAAATTCGACAAGCTGTTTATGGTTTCACAAGCAGATACAAAGCATTTAGAATTTTAAATCACTTAAAATGTATTGAGATAATAAATAATAGCTTTAAACTGAATATTTACCGGTTGAAGGTCAACAAATTTCTGATGGTTATATAATACACTTTCATTTTATCAGGATTATTTACTGTTTTTTCAACATGAATATCAGTCACTTATAAATTTAGGGTACACCCGTAGGGTCACCCTAACGGCGTTTTTGATAGCAACTTTGGAGAAAGTTTATAATTCTTTATCCAATGGAAAATATAGTATTCACCCAGCTATCGGTTCAGGAAATACGAAACATGCTTCGGGACGAAGTACGACAGGCACTCAGGGAATTTAGTCAGAATCCGATCAAAGAACATTCAGAAAATGATTTGTTAAACATTCAGGAAGTAGCACAGAAACTCAACCTGGCTGTTCCAAGTATTTACGGTCTGGTTCACCGAAGACAGATACCATACATCAAAAGAGGTAAAAAACTCATTTTTGAAAATTCCCAGATAGAAGAATGGCTGAAAAACGGAAGGCAAAAAACCATCTATGATTCCGAAAAAGAAGCAGAAAACTACCTATACAGGAAAGATCATCTGAAAAGCTAATCCTTTTACCAATTATTAATCAATCTAAAATTCAAAAAGATGAAAACAAGAACCTTTGAAGTTCCGATAGAACAAATGTCGGAATTTGCAGAAATCATCGGCAATCATGAACTGAATAACGATATTCAGGGAGTTAATGATGATAACGAAATTATAGTTGATGTGCATTACGAACCGGACGAACGTCTGGCAGTATTTGAACTCACAGAACTACTCGATCCAGAAGAAGAAGATTAACCTCAAAAGAATTTACCTGGGGCAATAACATAATTATTGTCCCTTTTTAGACCTAAAAACAAAAAAGATGAACACAACTACCGGAATCCGCCTTGAAGTCCCACAGAGCTTATATGAAAGATTACAGGCCGAACAGGAAAAACGCAGATTCAAAACAGGTAAAAAACCTGCTCTGGCTTTAATAATCATGGAATATTGCCTTGAAAAGCTGGATGAAAATGAAAATGATGTACAAAAATGTATTCACCCTTCGGAACAGTCAGATTTAGAAACAAATAAGATAGATTCCAATACCGAAAAGAGGCTTCGGCGTTGGGAAGAACAGCTTTTTATGAAACAAAAGTTATCACAGGAGAAAGAAATCAGGCTGAATGAACGTGAAAAGGAAATCTTACAGGAAAAAAATAATTTGCTTGAGATAAAAAGTAAACTGTTGGATGAAAGAGAAAAATTTCAACAGAAAACCTTTGAAGGAATGGAATCCATGATAGAACAGAAACTCATTCAAAATGAGTTGAAATATAAAGACGAGAAAATTCAACGGTTAGAAAATGAACTTAGCATAGCTAAAGGAAGATCGCCAAGAAACCATTAAGATTGCAGGAAAAGTAAATCCCAGATATTCCTGGAACAGATTAATAAAACATTCTTTAAGTCACGAATTCAGTTCGCTATTAATCATCTTAACCACTTCTGCCATTCCCATCTTTTCAAAATACTCCCTGACAAAACGAAGGTCATCTTTTACTGATTTATCATTAACCTTAAAGGGATTTTGTATTTTTTTATAGATATTATCTAAGTTCTTTCCTGTGAGAAACTGAATAAAACGGGCTATTTCGGTTTTGTCCACATTTTTCACATTGTAATATTGTAAGAGATAATGAACTGCTAAAACCTGTCGTGCTGTTGTATAGTCTTTGTATTTTTCTTCGGTTTCTTTTTCAGGGAGAAATTTTTCTTTTTTTAATCTTTTTTCGATTTCTTTATTTAGTTTTTCTGATTTCAAAAACTCACTAAACTTTTCATAGGCTTTATATTCTGAAAACATTCGTACTAATTCCAAATCCGAATATTGATCTATGAAATAAGTTTCCGGTTTCTTCTTAGGAATGGTTTCATCAAATGCCGGTGTTTTAGTATCCTGTGTTATTTCAATAAAGTCAATCGTATCATTGAGAATCTGTTTATGTATTTCTTTCCGCAATACTTTTATGACAAGGGCAAATTCTTTCCCGATTTTATATTCATGTTCCAGTGCATTAACAATCACCTCCCTTTCACTTGCTTTATAACGAATTTCCAGAATGGCTCCACAATAATTTGTAAATTCATTATGAGCATAATCCTTATCATTGGCTTTAGCCATGCGTTTTTTGTAAATATTAACCAAACGGTTAAAATAACGTTCAGTAGTCTCACTAAAATAGGTATCGAGGTTGGTTGACATATTTTTATTTTTTATGATTACAAAGTTGGTAATTTTTGGATTTCTTGTCGTTTCTTTTCATCTACAATTTTAGCATAAATTTCCGTATGGCGAAGGTTGACGTGTCCCAGAAGTTTACTTACTGTGTAGATGTCCATTCCATAGGTCAGGCTTATGGTTGCAAAGGAATGACGGGCAACATGGAAATGTATATTTTTCTTTATTCCAGCTTTGGCAGCCCAAAGTTTAAGAAGATTTCGGGCATTTCTCTGAGTTGGAAAATCACAAAACACTTTTTCGGAACGGTTCTTTTCCTGTTTCACTTCATCTAAAATTGCAACGGCTGATTCGGTAAGGGGTACTTCTAATATTTTACCTGAAGTACTTTGTGTTTTTATGGGACGGATATTTAAAAAGTGTACCAGTTTTTTTGATTTGTCCCTCTCTTCGGAAATATCTTCCCAAAGCAGAGCTTCGCAGTCGGATACCCTAAGTCCTGTAAAGCAGGAAAATAAAAACACCAAACGCACATGAGGATGTGAGGGAAACGGAGTGGCAATAAGCTTTTGCACTTCTTCTGCATCCAGAGTTGTTCTTCTTGTTTCCAATTCATGAGGCATATCAAACTTATCAAATGGGTTGATTGTGATTATATCCTGACGATACGCATCTTTTATTCTTGCCCTGAGTATTTTCAGATAACCCTTTACCGTATTATGCGATACTCGTGTTACGAGGTGATCCTGAAATCGAACTATCCATTCAGGGGTAATATCCATGAACTTTACATCCTTATTTTCGGTAAAATTATCCAGATGATAAATGAGACTTTTTATATGAAAATCTCCTTTCTTTTTTTGAAAGGCACGAAGATATTCAAGAGCCGACTGATGAGTTGTTCTTTGTTTGGTTCGTAATCCTTTGATTTCTCCGGTCAGCTCCATTTCCCGTTTTTTACGAATGTCTTCAGCCAGATCAACAACATTTCTATCGTCTGCAATGATATTTTTTAGTTTGCTGTAATCTTTCTGTGTATAAAGCTTCAAAAACTCATACTGGCGTTTCTGATTTCCCTGATCGTCTGTTGAGAAAATATCAAGGTAAAGACTGTATTTACCTGATTTGAGTGATTTGTAACGAACATGTATCATAACATTTTGTTTTATTGTTCAGTGTTTATTGTTTGTGGTTCGCTGTTTGGTTATTGAGTTATTAAGTTACTATGTTATTGAGTTATTATGTTATTATGTTATTTGCTTAATTACCTAATAACTCAATCACTTAATTACTTTCTTTACTTTTTTTCTCTCCATGAATGAAGGAAACTTTTTTACTTCCTTTTGTTTCTTTTCGTCAATGATTTTGGCATAAATCTGTGTTGCATCAATACGGGTATGTCCTAATAGCTTGCTAACAGTATAAATGTCTATACCGGAAGTTAAACAAAGTGTAGCAAAAGTATGTCGTGCTGCATGAAAATGCAGATTTTTTTTAATCTCTGCTGCTTTTGCCCATTTTTTCAGCCAGTTGTTTATTATTTGTTTGTGTGGTAATGCATCAAATACCAAATCACTTTTGGAACTGCTTTTAACTTCTTTGATGATTTTAACGGCTTGTTCTGATAATGGAGCTTTTAAAAGCTGACCGGATGTTTGGGTAGTTTTAATTGGTCTGATAACTAATGCATGAAACGATTTACCGTCTTTGTCTTTATCTATCTGGATGTGTTCCTTCTTTAATGTTGTTATATCTGATAAACGTAAACCGGTAAAGCAGGAAAATAAAAATGCCTGTCTGATTTGCGGTTCGCAGTTACAGGGTGTTTCGTTCAGTTTTTTTACTTCATGTAGTTCAAGAAAAGTACGGTCAGTATCCTGTTTTACAGGAATCTTATACCGTATAAACGGATTTACTGCAATTATTTCCTGACGGATTGCACTGTTAAGAATTGTTTTCAGGTTTTCCAGATAAAGAATTACTGTGTTGTGAGAATTTAGTTTTTTAAGATATTGTGCAAAATCTTCAATAAAAAACGTGTTTACATCTGAAAACAGGATATCCTTACCTTTGGAAAATTTTTCTATATGCTTACTGAAAGCAAGGTAACTATTTCGATTGGTTCGTATATATTCTTTCTTAACAAATGCCAACAAGGATACATTTACTCTTTTGGAACTTGCATTTAGTCCTTTAACGGTTCCATAGAGTTCCAGTTCCCTTTTTGAACGGATACTTTGAGCCAGTTCCATCAATGGCTTATCTCCAGTTGTTATTCTTTTGGAATGGCTGTAATCTTTCGATACATGAATTTTCAGGAACTCATATTCACGATGGGATTTTCCGTTTTTACCCCTGATAGTATAATCAAGGTAAATACTGAATTTTCCAGTTGAGAGTTTTTTATACCGTAGGTTTATCATAAGCTATTTTTTTACCCATTCTTTCGTAAATACTGATATTATAAGCTCTGGAAACGTTTAATAAACGTTTCAATTGTTGTTTTCTTGCTCCGTTCTCAACCTGTTTCATGGCGTAGGTATTACGTGCCATACTGAAACAGACGTCTTTTTTAATTCCTGCCATTGCTCCCCATAAACGAAGACTGATATTAACATTTGGCTTGTTCGGTAAATGTTTAAAAACGTTTCCTGAAAGTTCGTTAACGTTTAAATAAACGTTTTTATCTGTTTGAAATTTATCGCTAAGTCTTATTTTATGTAGAAAAACTTTTATTGAAGCTATTTCTTTCAGAATTTCAACAGCAGAATCTGAAAGTTCATTAGTATAAACGGCATGGTTTAAATATCCATTAATTGTAACTGTCCATTTTTCTTTTTTCTTTCCCTTTTCAACTTTTATTTGTTCCCATGTTAATGTTGTTACCTGTTCCCAAGTCAGACCGGAATGAAGGGAAAAGAAAAAGGCTAACCGGATGAGTGGATTTGGTATTGAAGTTATGGACAAATCTTCAATTTCAGTATTTGTCAGAAATGGTCTGTCATTGCTATGTTTGATATACTTGTATCCTGATAATGGATTAGTGCTGAGAAAACCTGACTTAACAGCTTTATTTAATAAATTCCGTAATATTAAAAGTAACTCGTTAACATAAGATTCTGCTAATTGTTTATTAAGATACGTTTCAAAGTTCTTTATCCACTTTTCAGTGATTACATTAAATGAAATATCCTTTTTTTCGATGAATAATTGCAGATGTTTTATGAGTAACGGAGATTTAGATGGTGATAATTTGGTCGCTTGGATAAATTCTATAAAAGAGGGTGCAGTTTCTTTTTTGTTCAGATTTTTATCAGGATTTGTTATTTCCGGTATTTCACCTGAAAGTTCCTTTACCATTTTTCTGGCTTTTTCTACAGCATCAAAATCTTCTTTGGAGATAAATTTTGTTTTTGAGTAGTCTTTGGATGAACGAAGACCAAGAAACTTCCGTTCCCGTTTTCCGATAGAATAAATGTCCAGATAAATGCTGTATTCTCCGTTGCGTAAAGGCTTATAGCGTATCGTAATCATTTTTTTGTCACTTTTAACCATTTGTCACTCGTGGGTAACACTCAGGTAACGCAATGATACAAAACTTTACTCTGAAAAGCAAATTTATGTTTTGTGTAAAATTATGTAATACGCTGTGATAGTGCCTTAATAAAGAATAGAGTAAATATTAAACAGCATTACAAAATATATGCACACTTGATGTTGGTGTCGGAAAAACTGCCTGTGCCATAGCTTCTCTGGCTAATTTTATTTATTCCGGTAAATGTAAAAGACCTTTGATTGTAGTACCAAAACCAACTTATAAAAAATGGATTAATGAAATATTCGGATTTGAAGATAAAAAATCCGGTGAGTTCATTTCCGGCATACTTTCTCATACCGGAATCACCCTAAACGATTGGTATAATCTGGGAACTGATGTTGTCAAAAGAATCAACCTGAATAAAGTTGTTCCTGAAAAATCCATTACAATCGTTACTTACGAAGGGTTTAAAAAGCTGGGCTTTGGTGATTCGGTTTCCGATGAACTATTTGTTGAACTTGTCAATATTTTAGGACAAAGCAAAGAAAAATCTGCCAGAGATAAAGAAATAGAATATCAGAAATTCCGTGAAATGATTGGTGTCGGTTTAAAAGATACGGTTGCCGATGTGGATTTGCTGGGATTGGACTACGTTGTTATTGATGAAGCTCATCGTTGTAAAAATGTATTCAGTAATGTAAAAGCGGACGAAGACGGAAATAAACGCTATAATATTCAATCTGCAACCTCCGAAACCGGACAGAAGGCTTTTCTCATCCTGAACTATATTCAGCGGAAATTCGGCAGAAATACCATGCTCCTGACTGCAACGCCTTTTACCAACTCTCCCCTCGAAATTTATTCCATGCTTTCATTAGTTGCTTATGAGAGCTTAAACAAAAGCGGAATCTACAACATTGATACATTTTTTGACCTGTTTGTATTACCTACTGTTGAATGGACAGCAAACTACAAAGAAGAAATTGTAGAAAAGGAAGTCATCAAATCCTTTACCAACCGCAGAATACTTCAAAAACTCATTTACAATCATATTCTTTACCGTACAGGAGAAGAAGCCGGAGTAAAAAGACCGAAAAAGATTAACCTTCCGATGTTATATAATGCTGTTGCCGGAAAACGTGAACGATTAGAACATGAAAAGCAGGTTCTAACCTATATCAACATGACCCCGAAACAAAGGGAGAATCAGAACAGTATTGTTGCAATGGCAAAAAAATCAACAGCCGGAAAATTAGATATGGGTAATTTATTCCGGGCATTAGCTTACTCTTTAGACAATGCTCTTTCACCATTTCTCTTGAATGGTTCACCGGAAGATTACAATGAATTTGTAAATGAAAGTCCGAAAATTAAATATGTCATGGATTGTATTCAGTCTGTAAAGGATTGGCACGAACAACGTGGAGAATCTGTTTCCGGTCAGGTTATTTACATGAATCGGGGGAAACAGTTTTTTCAACTAATTAAACAATACCTCGAAAATGAAGTTGGTTTTAAAAAGGGTGTAATGTTCGATAAAACCAAAGTTGATGAAGTAGAAATTATCAGTTCCGAAATAAACGACAACCGGAAAGAAACTATAAAAGAAGCCTTTCTGGAAGGAGTAGTAAAAGTGATTATTGGTACTGCAACCATCCGTGAAGGGATAGACTTACAAAAGCAGGGAACGGTAATTTATGACTGTTATCCTGAATGGAATCCTACTGATATTCGTCAGTTAGAAGGACGTATCTGGAGACAAGGCAACCGTTATGCTTATGTGCGTATTGTAATGCCATTGGTGCAGGATTCAATGGATGTTTTTGTCTTTCAGAAACTCGAAGAAAAAACAAGCCGGATAAATGACATTTGGTTTAAAGGAGATCGTGGAAATGTACTTGATTTGGAAAGTCTCGACCCTGAAGAAATTAAACTTGCTTTAATTACAGATGTTGACCGTTTGGTAAGAATGTTTTTCGACCAGGAGAAAGAACAACTCAACCGTGAAATGGCAAAAGCAGGCAGGGCAATTGAAATGATTGAAGAAGTAAAATCCGATATTGAGGAATACAACCGTTATCGTGGAGAATCTCTCGATGCTATCCGTAAATTCTACGAAAGCCTTATTAATTCTGAATATTTTGAAAATATTTCCGTAGCTGAACCGGAATCAGAACAAAGTACAAAAGCCAAGATTTATAAGAAAGCAAAAGAACTTAAAGAGGATATGGAAACGTTCCTGAACTCATCCACCTTTGAGGATAAGGATGTACTTGCAATCGGGAGAAAAATTGAAAATTCTTATAGTACATTGAGTATCTATTTTGACCATTCTTGGTATTTAAAATATTTTAAAGAATACGTTTCCAAAGTCAGGAAAACAGAGCGCACAATATTAAAACCCAAAGGATATTCTATTGACAGCGACCTTGCCAAAGTGCTTGAAACATATCAACTCGAAAAACAAGCTGTAATAAAGAAATCCGAACTTTATGGAGGTGAAGTAAACTCTGAACGCTGGAAAAGCCTTCGTGTTGAAATTGAACAAAAGAAATCTGCTTTACAGGTGGAAGGAAGAACTGTATCTGACAGGGCTGCTGAATTTGCAAAATTGAATTACCTGCTTGAATTTAAGTCGGAAGATGTTCAGGCAACAGAACCCAGAATACCGGAAACTCCTTCATTGGCTCCATCTATGAGTGAATTGGAACTGGAAGCACTGGCATTGGAAGTTGAACTTGATTTATTATCGATTTAAGCTATGATAAACTCAATTATAACATCAAACTCAGGATTAACAGTACTATCAGGACTGTTCTGGAAACTGATTTTCAGTTCTCCGATAATGTCCGGGAATGTTATCCAGCCTTGCGGACTATCTTTTCTGAGAATTAATTTTCCTGCCGTTTTAGGAGCGTACATGTCAATAAAGGAATTGAGTTTTAATTGTTTCTTTTTCTTTACTAAGGATGGTTTACCTTCTTCACTCTCCCAGGCAAGGTTAACAAAAGCATTTTTTTCATCCCCTTTCTTAAAAACAACGGATAAGAAAAATATCTTTTCACACATGAGAGTATGCTTACTGGTTTCCTTGTTAAATCTCAATTGCATGATTCAAATTTTTTCAAAGTTATAAAATCAAAACTAAAAATTATGATAACCACATCTAATTACATCGAGCAAACCCGAAACATTGATTTCGATAAATTACCGGCAGCGTTAAAGAACGGTGACAAACTCACTAAAGGAGCTGCAACAAATAACTGGTCTGCATACAACTCAAATGAAAATATCAAAAGGGTTGTAGATGCTTATATTCAAAAGCTGAATGAATACTTGGAAAAGAATCCACCGGAAAAACCCAAATCTGAAATAAAACAGGATAAGGAAAAAGAAATCGAAAAGAAAGCAGAGAAAGCTGTTCGGAAAATCTCAAAGACCAGTCCACCGAAAAAGGAATCCGCTTCCGCTAAAAACACAACTGACAAAAAAGAACCGGAACAAGAGCCGGAAGGAGTTGAAAAGATTTT
>JACREQ010000026.1 GCA_016218155.1 Bacteroidia bacterium | reverse complement strand
TGCGTAAATCAAAAAAGGGTAGCTGTGATTAAGCTACCCCTAGATAACCTTTGGCTTAACTTTCGCCGTCGGTCGTTATTTGGCAATACAAAAATAATTATTCTATTTTACTTGCATATGTCTTAGAATGCCGGGCAGATTCCGCTTAGCGGAATTTTTTCTACTTTAGTTTGTAAATTGTTGCGGGATGACGACGTTGCCGCCGTCATCCCGGCCGACAATTTAGCAGCAAACATTAGCACACATAAATAATGACAGAATAACATGAGTGTTTACAAAGTTTCTTTAAGCAAAGATGATTTTTTAAGATATCATTTGTATACGGTATCAAAATCAAGGAAAACAAAATTCAAGCGAATAAGAAGTTGGATTTTACTTACAATATCTTTCTTGTTGTTTGGTCTAATACTATCAGAATCAGAAGATAAATTTTTAATGTACTACTTTTATTGCTTCGGCTTGATAACTCTTATTTTTTATCCTTTTTACAATAGTTGGTATTACAAAAGACATTACAAAAAACACATTGTAGAGCATTACAAAAATAAGATTGGCATAGAATGCGAAATTAGTTTTAATGAAGAATATCTTTTTTCTAAGGACAATGTTGGTGAAGGGAAAATTAAACTTTCTGAAATTGAAGTTATAACTGAAATCTTAGAGAATCTATTTATAAAAATCAATTCTGGAGACACTATAATTATCTCAAAGAAAATACCAGAATACAATTTGTTTAATGAAGTCCTTAAAGAAGTGTCTATGGATAATAAAATCCCTTGGAATAAAGAATTAGATTGGAAGTGGAGATGAGACTCATAATTGCTGATGTTTGAAGTCTTTTTTAGGATAGATACTCTTGTTCATTTTAATCAATTAACGTAAGTCGAAAATATCATATCAAACTTGTGCCTGAGATTAGCAAAGGGTATAAAATTCATCTGGTAATTTTTTTATTCACTCGAATCAATCTAAACCATTGTGCAGTATAATGAAGATTGACACGAAGGATTTTACTACTCTATTCTAAACCGATGTTTTACCTGTCGTAAACATAAAACGATCTACCTTTCCTATTTACTCCCCACTATCTTTTTATAACGTTGGTCGTAAAATTAAACAATCTCTAAGCCCGACTTGTTGTAAGACCAATTGTAATTCATTTTAATCAAATCAGAATAACACAATATGACAATGGAAAATAAAAAGCAGTTGTCATCAGAACAACGTGAAGAGTTAATGGGTGTATTAAAAGCCCGTTTTGAGAAATATATGAATCGCCATAAAGGTCTTGAATGGGCTAAACTGCAAGCAAGTCTTGACGATAATACTGAAAAACTATGGTCGCTTAATGAAATGGAAAAAACTGGAGGTGAACCAGATGTTGTTGGTTTTGATAAAAATACGGGCGAGTACATTTTTTATGATTGTTCAGAGGAAAGTCCTAAAGGTCGTCGAAGTTTATGTTATGACCGTGAAGGGCTGGAGTCAAGGAAAGAGCATAAACCAGAAAATGACGCCGTTGGTATGGCTACTGCTATGGGTATTGAACTTTTATCGGAGGAACAATATAGAGAGTTACAGAAACTTGGAAAATTCGATACTAAAACATCAAGTTGGGTAAAAACACCTGCTGCGATCAGAAAACTAGGCGGTGCAATCTTTTGTGATCGTCGCTACGACCACGTCTTTGTGTATCACAATGGAGCAGAATCTTATTATGCTGTTAGAGGATTTCGTGGCTTGCTGAGGGTTTAAATTTATCTCATTCATGTTGGCCTTGCATATAGATACAGACAGGCTTCGAAAATCCTAATATTTCATAGAGCAAAATGCTAAAACAGTTATCTTTGCCCCCGAATAATATTTGTTTTTAATGGAATCACAACCTAACAATCCCCTTCACGGCAAAACTTTAGAGTCAATTCTTAACTATTTGGTTGATTATTATGGCTGGGATGAACTATCGAAGAGAACTCGAATAAACTGTTTTAGTAAAGATCCAAGCATAAAATCAGGTCTGAAATTTCTTCGCAAAACCGACTGGGCAAGGAAAACGGTTGAGGATTTCTATTTATATACTATTAAAAGAAGGTAATACCTCTTGTTTTGGGAGTAGTAAAACTGGATGCAGATTTATGAATTAACTATATCATTTAACCTTTTAACCTCAGACCTTAATCGTTTTACCTCAATTTTTTGAAGTTCACCCTGATGCATAATTTTTTCTAACTCTAGTTTATTGGCGGATAACGATTTTCTCAACCTGATTATGTTGTAGATTAGAAGGGCTATACCAATTATCAACCCAGCCAGAATAATTTCGAGTACAAGATTACTTATTGGTTCTTTTGATTCATAGGGATTGTATAAGAACTCATCAATGTTTTTGTAATGCTCAATAAATCCTTGCTGTGAGAGAGTTTCTACGATACCCAACCATCTCTCCCGGTTTGAATGCCCAACCTCAATAAACTCAGGGTTTATCAATTTTCGAATTTGCTCCGATTCACGTAAAAGATACTCAGCGGTTTTTATGGATTGGTACTTTGATTGGATGATATTTATAATCTCTTCAGGGTGATCGAGTGCATACTTCCAGCCTTTAATGCTGGCATTTCTAAACTTTCTAACTCTATCGGGATGATTGTCAACCTCCTCTTTGGATGTAAATAAACAATCCGAGTAGAAGTTAACTCCGTAATTTCTGGGATAAATCAGCCTATAAGGAATGCCAAACTTATCGAGAAAAAACGGCTCGTTGGTTGTATAAACAGCAAGTGCATCAATCTCATTTGCTAAAAGGTTATTTAGCGAAAATGTAACGTTCTTTATATCAATTTGATTAAGGCTAACCCCCTCCTTGGATAGCATTGCGAATATATCTATTCCTGTTTTGTCCTTATCAATTTCAATTGATTTGCCTATTAAATCTTTTGGAACAAAGATATTCGAAGAGGATTTTACTAGTAATGCCGATGGCGAGTTTTGCATAATACAAGCAAGAACTACTAATGGCTTGCCTTCCATATAATACATTACCAATTCTGAATTTGCAATTCCATAATGTGCATCACCATTTAACACCTCATTAGTTGTTGAGGTGGATTCATTAGCTTCTCTAATCTCTACATTTAGGCCGTTTTCCTTATAGTAACCTTTTTCTAAAGCAGCATAATATCCAGCAAACTGAAACTGATTTTTCCATTTTAGCTGCAAAACCACTTTCTCCTTTTTAAAATTTTGGGCTAATGTTGATGAATAAAAAAGGATTAGTAATACTAAACAAGCAATCTGCCTTGCAGCAACATAAAAATTCGAATATGTTTTACTAGTATTATTATCTATGGAATACATTGATCTGTAGGCAGTATGCGTTGTTTAAATATTGTATGGTATTTAGCGATTTTTTTATAATGAAATATAGTGTTTTTTTCTTAATTTGTAATTAAGAAATAGAATTGAACTATATCGATAGAAAAATTTAACTAATACAATGATAATTACCTGTTGCATATTTTCTGACAATTAAATACTTACAGATAATTTGATACGAATATTTTTTATAGAGTTTTATTCAACTTGCAAAACAAGTCCTTTTAGATATTCCCCTTCTGGATGGTAGATATTTATTGGATGATCTGCTGGTTGTGTTAGTTGGTGTAGGATTTTTACTTGTTTGCCAACTATTGCACATCCTGAAAAAACGGCGTTTCGGAAATTATCTTTATTTACAATTTGGGAACAAGAAAATGTAAATAGAATTCCACCTGGATTTAACTTGCGGATTGCAGCAGCATTTAATCGTTTATAGGCTTGAAGAGCATTTCTTAGCGCATCGTTATGCTTTGCAAATGCTGGAGGATCTAGAATTATGATATCAAACTTTTCATCCGATAATCTTAAGTATTCGAAAACATCACTTCCAATAGCCTCATGATTGACCTCTTCGGAGAAATTAAGTGCAATATTTTTTTTAGTTAATTCAATTGCTTTTTGGGAGCTGTCTACGGTAATAACTCTTTTAGCCCCACCTTTTAAAGCGTAAACGGAGAATCCACCCGTGTAACCAAAGGTATTTAAAACGGATTTATCCTTGGAGTAATGTTGAAGTAGCAGTCTATTTTCACGCTGATCTATGAAAAATCCTGTTTTTTGACCTTCTACCCATGAAACTTCAAATCGATTGCCATACTCTAGCAGGGTATCAGCTGATTCTTTGCCAATTAAGTACCCATCAACAGGGTTGATTGGGGCTTTGAAAGATAGTGTTCCAGCACTTTTGTCGAATACTGATGTTATTGCCCCTTCGAATTGCTCAATAATAAGTTCGGCTAGGATTTGGCGGATATTATACATTCCAAAAGAGTGGCATTGCATTACAGCCGTTTTTCCGTAGATGTCAACAATCAACCCCGGCATAATATCCCCTTCGCCATGTATCAGCCTGAAAGTATTTGTGTGATCGCTTTGGTAAAGTCCAAGCGTTTTTCTCAGCGCTATGGCATTTTGAATTCTATTCCTCCAGAATTCCCTATCAATAGGGGTGTTTGTGAATGATACTATTCTTACAGAAATAGATGATGGCTGGTAATGACCCAAAGCAATGAATTTCCCTGTTGAATCATCAACCTCAACAATCTCACCTTCGGTTGGATTACCATTAATTTTTTGAATAGCTCCTGAAAAAACCCAAGGATGAAATCTTAATAATGACTGCTCTTTCCCGGGTTTTAGTGTTAGCTTAATGTAATCCATTGCCAAGTTTTATGATTAATACGGTTAAATAGAATTAGCTCTTTATCATTTTCATATATATCTCCTTACACACCCAAGCATCGGTAGCTGCGTATTGGAGTTGGGCATCAGTTAGGATGTCTGATTCCCAGTTTGAAAGCTGTTGGTTTTTTGAAACTCTAACATTAAGAACTATTGCAGCAAGTTTTCTAACGCTTTTACTCTCAATGTTTTTTTCTTTAACTAAATTCTGAAGATCAATAAATCCGGCAGGTGTAAAAGGGTGGATTTTTTGTAAGGATTTGATATCATCATGAATTGCAGCACCAATTTTTAGTATATTTTTATTCTGAAGGAGTTGAACCAAAACTTTGGGTAGCCCAATGCTCTTTATTCTAATAATAAGTGCAATATCATCCGATGCCAGTTGGAGTAATGCTACACTATTGGTATTTCCCTTTTTGAATGAGGGTTTTGTTTCGGTATCAAAACCTAATATACTGCTTTTGGTAAGGATTGGAAGCCAGTTATTTAAATCTTCTTCGTTATTAATTACCCTAATTTCGCCGGGGAATGATATTCTGGGAAGTTTAAGTATTTCTTCGTTTTCTATCGATTCTGCAAACATTTCAATTTTCGCTATTTAAATCATTCTGTCGCCTAGTAATAAACCAGTTGCTAGTGTCGGGATCCTTAGCCTCATCGTTGGTTTCTATCTCTTGCTCCAGATCAATTCCAGTATATAATAAAACGTGCATTGCTCTAATGGCATTTGCAAGTCTAATCCCCCAATATTCCTGAAAATTAGAATGGCATTCCCATAAGGCATCGTTCATTACCTCTGCTTTACCCACTTGGTATAGCATGGTAAAGTTTTTTAGATCCTGCCAAATATCAGTTAAATACTCCGATATACTTGCGGTATAAAGCCCTTCACCTTCATTGGCTCTTGGATCGTAGATCTCCAAAAAATCATCATGGGGGCCAAGTAGCTGCTTTAGATTATTTTGCACATCGAAATAAAAATCTTCTGTAACAAATTTTTCGTTCCCCTCATCAAATAAAGGTTCTGTTTCAGGTAGAATGGAGGTTTTGTAGTAGAGCAGGGGCAGTAGCTTTTGTGAGGCGGAGATAAACGATTTTCTGCTATGCGTTTTAACGTTTTCAAGAAAAGCACAGTATTCCCTTGCTACGGTTGCAAACTCAACTACATTCCTGCTGTATATTATGCTTTTAATATCCATCTCTACCCAATTTTGTTTGTATTACAAAACACAGAACTCAATTAAAAACGCAAATATATGAAAGATGTTACAGGTTGCTATAAGTAAAATTTTTATTTGTTTGATATCAATTTAGTGTTAAAAGTTTAACTGTAATTTTTTTTACGCTAAAGAATAAACCGATATTACATTTGGAGAATTTTTGAGGAGAGAATTATAATTGTTTATTAAATTCTAATCAAACATGCTAATTATTATTGTAATACAAATGTTTCCTTGAAAGCCAGAGGAAGGGTGAATTTGAATGTACTTCCTTTGTCCACTTCGCTCTCAACCCAAATTTTTCCATCAAGTTTTTTAACAAATTCATTGCAAATAGCTAACCCTAAACCTGTTCCTTTTTCATTTAATGTGCCAATTGTTGAAGGGTTAACATTTGAGCTAAATAAGGTGGTTTTTATTTCAGTACTCATTCCAACACCATTATCTTGAATAAAGATTTCGGCATAATCATCTTTTTGGTTGGTCATAACCAATATTTCACCACCCAATTTTGTGTATTTGATAGAATTTGAAATCAGATTTCTTAGAATGGTATTAACCATGTTTCGGTCGACATAAACGTTTAATATACCAGTTGTTTCATAAATCAGTCTTATCTTTTTGTTATTTGCTTGTGGGTAAAAATCTTTTATAATCTCATTAATAACAGTGGAGATATTTACATTTTCCTTATAAATGGTGACCTGATTAATTTGAGTTTTGGCCCAATTTAAAAGATTTTCGAGTATTCTTAAAGTAGTGATTCCTGTTTGATTAATCAGGCTGTTCATCTCTTTAATTTCTTCAAGGGTTAGTTGATGAAAATTCTCTTTAATGTAATCTGAAAATCCAATAATTGAATTAAACGGAACTCGTAGGTCATGAGCAATAATCGAAAATAGCTTATCTTTAGTAAAATTAAGTTGCGTAAGGTCGTCCGATTGTTTTTGTAGAATATCCCTTTGATTTTCAATCTCTTCTTTTTGAATCTTTATCTCAATATTTGCAATAATTAATCCATTATTCAGTTCAGTAATTTCATCTTTCTTTAGATTTAATGCTTTATAAGCTAGATTTTTGTCGCGGTAAAAGAAGATTATTATTCCTACAAGAACGACCATCAAAATAAATACTATTATAAAGAAATTCAATTGGTTTCGTTGATACCGGATTCTTTCATTTAGAATCTCCTCCTTCTGCTTTTGTATTATCTCATGCTCTTTAGCTTTAATATCAAATTTAAAATTTTCGGTTAGTCGAGTTATCTTTTGAATATAGATATTATTTGAGATACTATCTTTTATTTTAGTTGCAACCTCATGATAATAAAGAGCTTTTTCGAAATCACCAAGTTTTGTATACGTATACTTAAGACCTTCGGCTGCATCTCTGTTAACTTGTGGAATGCCACCAAACACTTTAATTAATTGCATACTTTTTGTAAAATACTCCAAAGCGCTTTTGTAGTTTCCTCGTTGGTTATAGAACTCGCCTATACACTTATAAACATTAGCAACACCAACGCGATCGTTCATTTGATTAAATATTTCAAGAGCCCTATTATAATAAATGTGGCTGCTATCATAGTTCTCCTTTTTAAAATGAATCATTCCAATATATTGGTATGAGGCGGCAATTCCTGTTTGCAACTTTAACCCTTTTTGATAATAGAGCGATTTTCTAAAGGAAATCAGTGCAGAATCTGTATTTGAACTATTCATATAGATAAGTCCAAACATGTGGTAGATGTAACTTAGATTATACTTATCATTAAGTTTAGTAGAGATATTAAGTGCTTTATGCACATAGTCTAATGCCTGATCGTAAATGCCGAGTCTGTTGTAAATGTCTCCAATATTATTATACTCAAGCGCTTCGAATTTTAAAAAATTATTCTTTTGTGCAATTTCAAGGCCTTTGAAGTAATAATCCATTGCTTTTGAGTAATTGCCCTGATTGCGTTTGTATACACCTAAACGACCCATGATATCGGTCTGTTCATATTTTAGATTTAACCTAATGGCTTCATTTAATGCCGCTTTTCCAAATGAAATCGCTTTTGATGTATCAATACTTCTATACTCCCAACTTAATTGCCTCAGAATAGCAACTTTTGAGGAATCTTTAGTTTTATCAAGTAGTTTTAATAAGCTATCAATTGTTGTGCGTTTTTGTGAAAAAGAAACGGCTGAAAAAAGAAGAGAAAAGAGCAGAATAAAAATTGCAGGCAAAACAATACAACTTCTTTTTAATCTGATCATGTTTGTGAAAATTTTGTTTACAAATATAAAAAAGTATAGAAATAATATTCATTTTAAACATAAAAGATTATAAGTTTTATAGAGAAAGTAGTGAGTTGTTGTGAAAGGTAACGAAGGAATATGTGTGGTCGTTAATACTTCGTTTCCCGCCAAGTAAGAAGTCCATTTTCATCCTTCATAATCTTTTTATTGTCAAGTAAAAAATGGATGACCTTTAGGGTCTTCTCGGGTTTTTGTTTAATAGAATCAACAAGGATATCAAGCGGTAGAGGTTCATTGGATACCTTATCCTTTACCAATGTCAATATTTTATCAAACTCAATTTTACTCATATCGAGTTCGTTTCGAGAGTTGCAAACATCGCAATTTCCGCATCGGGTTGAATGAACATCTCCGAAATAATCTAATAAAAATTGACTCCGGCATTTAGTCGTATTAGAGGCGTAGTTCAGCATTTCATCTATGCGTTTTAAAAAACGCTCTTTGCGTAAACGGTAATTCTCGTTGCTGAGTAAAAGATTTTTATCATCTAATCGCTCCTCGGTAAAAATTATTAGAGGTGTTTTTTTCCTTGGGATATAGTTGATAATCTTTTGCTTGCTTAGTTTTTTAAGATTTTCAATTGCAGTTTGAACTGGAATCCCCGATACTCTTGCAATATACGCTTCATCAATATTTACATATTGTGAGAATACACCAGCAAATGCTCGTAGGATAATTTTGATAAACTTATCCATTTCGGCATTTGCCACCTGATACTTGTAAAGTTCTTGCTTATTAACAATGAATATTAGCCGACTAGGATTATCAAGTTCATCGGTAAGTTCAATGTAACCTTCACGTTGAAGAAATTTCAAAGAATTAAAGGCTTTAACAGTATTTAGTTTGTAAGTTGAGGCAAAATCAAAAAGATTAAAATCATAAACTTCCCCTTTCCCCGCTCCAAGTGCAATGTTTAGATACGATCCTAACGCTTGGTAAGTACGTTTTATCTCATCTGTTTCAGGGAAATTGGCTTCGATACGCTGTTCTATTTTGGCTTTATCTGATTCATTGTATAGCAATATTGCGTATGCACGGTTTAAATCCCGACCTCCTCTGCCTGCTTCTTGAAAATAAGCCTCAGGCGAATCGGGTAAATCGATATGAATTACAAACCGAACATCGGGCTTGTCAATGCCCATACCAAAGGCGTTGGTAGATACAATTATTCTGGTTTTGCCTTTTTGCCAATCATCCTGACGGGTACTCCTCATCTCGCCTGATAATCCTGCGTGATAAAAATCTGCCGAAATCCCCTCTTTTTTAAGCATCAAAGCAACCTCTTTAGTTTTCTCACGATTTCGTGTATAGATAACCCCAGTACCAGGAATACCATTGATAATTTTAAGTAGATATTTATTTTTATCCTCAACAGTTCGTACAAGGTAAACTAGATTTTTCCTTTCGAAACTCATCTTAATGAGGTTCTTTTCCTTGAACTTTAGCCGATTTTGAATATCATCAGCCACTTCAGGTGTTGCAGTTGCTGTTAGTGCAAGAAAAGGAGTATTAGGTAAAATATCTCTAATATCTGCAATTTTCATATACGATGGGCGAAAATCGTAACCCCATTGTGATATGCAGTGCGATTCGTCTATTGCAATCAGATTGACATTCAGTTTTCGGAGTCTAACCTTGAAAAGTTCTGTACCAAGTCTTTCCGGCGATAGATAAAGGAATTTGTAATCACCATAGGCACAGTTATCAAGTTCAATCTCAATTTCATGACGACTCATGCCTGAATGGATTGCAGCGGCTTTTATACCTCTTCGATTTAGATTTTCAACCTGATCTTTCATTAAAGCAATCAGGGGAGTTATAACTAAGCAAATCCCTTCTTTAGCAAGAGCAGGTACCTGAAAGGTAATAGATTTTCCACCCCCAGTTGGCATTAAAGCTAAAGTATCACGCCCTTCATGTACAGACTGGATAATCTCTTCTTGGATAGATCTAAAGGTTGTATAACCCCAGTACCGATGAAGTATTTGTTCGAATTGGTTCAATTATTTGTTGATCTTAGGCTAATACAAATTTAACATAAATATGTTGATTTTTTGGAAACTTGGAAGTGATATAATTGACTGTTGCTGATTTATAAATGGTTAAAAATTGTTAAGTTTAACGTTAATTTAAATTCAATGATTGATTCTATCCCTAGATAAATAACAAAATCTTACTCGTTTATATCTTTGGTTAAGGATAATTCAAGGCTTGTTGGTACGGCATTTTTTTGTAACTTGCCGCATTTAATAAATAAACTATAAAGCGATGTCATTTTACAATGAAAAGATTGTTGCCGAGGGACTTACGTTTGACGATGTTTTACTAGTA
This sequence comes from Bacteroidia bacterium, assembly GCA_016218155.1. Taxonomy (NCBI): domain Bacteria; kingdom Pseudomonadati; phylum Bacteroidota; class Bacteroidia; species Bacteroidia bacterium. Next base: position 8,152 of record JACREQ010000026.1, on the reverse strand, counting down.
CCAGCATATTCGGAGGTATTACCCCGTAACGTGGATATTACCACAAAATTTTCAAGAAATATTGATATCAAAGCACCTATAGTATCTGCTGCCATGGATACTGTTACCGAATCGTCATTGGCTATCGCTATAGCGCGTCAAGGAGGGATTGGTGTTATCCATAAAAACATGAGCATTGAAGCACAAGCCAAACAGGTTAAAGAAGTGAAACGTGCTGAAAATGGGATGATTTACGAACCAGTAACCATTCATCCTGAAGGAACCGTTGGTGATGCACTAAACCTAATGCAAGAATTTCATATAGGAGGCATTCCTGTTGTTGATCATAGTAATAAACTTATAGGTATTGTAACTAACCGCGATTTAAGATTTCAGGTTAATATGCGTCGCCCTATAAAGGACATTATGACCAGCGAAGGTTTGATTACTACCTCAAAAACTACTGATCTTGAGAAGGCTGCTTCAATATTACAAGAGTATAAAATTGAAAAACTGCCTGTTGTTGATGATGATTTTAAACTTATTGGACTACTAACCTATAAGGATATTACTAAAGTAAAAGACAACCCATTTTCAAGCAAAGATAGTAAAGGTCGTTTACGAGTTGCTGCTGGGGTTGGTGTTACTTATGATACTTTAGATAGGATTAAAGCGCTTTATAACGTAAAGGTTGATGCAATTGTTATTGATACTGCACACGGACATACCAAGGGAGTGCTTGAAATGTTGAGATTAGTGAAAAAAGAATTCCCCGATTTGGATGTAGTTGTTGGAAATATAGCTACCGCTGAAGCGGCTATCGCATTATACGATGCCGGTGCCGATGCAGTTAAGGTAGGAATTGGACCTGGTTCAATTTGTACAACACGTATAATTGCAGGTGTAGGAGTTCCTCAACTTAATGCCATATTTGATGTTTCCAATGCCCTGAAAGGCAAAAACGTACCAATAATTGCCGATGGAGGAATACGTTACTCTGGTGATATAGTTAAAGCTCTGGCAGCAGGAGCGGATACAATAATGGCAGGATCCTTATTTGCAGGTGTTGAAGAATCCAACGGTGAAACCATCATATATGATGGTCGAAAATTCAAATTGTATCGGGGGATGGGGTCAATTGAAGCAATGCAACAAGGCTCAAAGGATAGGTACTTTCAGGATGTTGAAGATGATATCAAAAAATTAGTTCCTGAGGGAATTGCTGCCCGTGTCCCTTACAAAGGAACTCTAGGAGAAGTTTTCTATCAACTTGTTGGCGGATTAAGAGCTGGTATGGGTTATTGTGGTGCTAGTAATATCGCTGAACTCAAGAATGCTAAATTTGTAAGAATAACACATGCTGGAATGGTTGAAAGTCATCCACATGATGTATCTATTACACGTGAAGCACCTAATTATAGCCGATAAACCATTAAATAATTTATAAATAGTTATACTTACACCCTTAAAGTTAAACCAAAAAAGTTGCAATAATGAAGTTAATTTGCCAAATAATCATAACGTCATTCTTATTTGGAACACTTGTTTCAAACGCACAAGAAAAAGCCGATCAAACATTACTAACTATTGGAACTGAAAAAATCCCAACAAGTGAATTCGTAAGGATTTTTCTTAAAAATCACCAAGCAGGAACAACAATTGATCGCAAATCGGTTGATGAATATCTTAACCTGTTCATCAATTTCAGATTAAAAGTTCTTGATGCCAAAGACTCTAAACTCGACACTTCATTATCTTTTAAAAATGAATTAGCGGGTTATAGACAGCAACTTGCTAGACCTTACTTAACTGACAAAGAAACAGAAGAAAGACTTATTAATGAAGCCTATGAAAGGATGAAGGATGAAGTTAGTGCAAGCCATATTCTTATATCTGTGCCTGAACAACTCGTTTCATCCGATACTCTAACATATTATGATAAAGCTATCGCCATAAGAACTAGAATTATAAATGGGGAACCTTTTGAGGTTGTAGCAAGCGCAACAAGTGATGATCCTTCTGTTGCAAATAATAATGGTTATCTGGGATATTTTACGGTATTTCAAATGGTATACCCGTTTGAATCTGCGGTTTATAATTTAAAAATTGGCGAAATTTCGATGCCTATTCGCACTCGTTTTGGGTATCATATTATAAAGGCTCTTGACAAAAGAGCAGCCAAAGGGCAAGTTAAAGTGGCACATATTATGATTGGCATTCCGAAAGATGCCACTGAAGAACAGAAAACAAAATTGAAAGAAAAAATTAATGAAATCTATAAGCAAGTATTAAATAACGAAAATTTTGGTCAGCTTGCAAATAAATACTCAGAAGATCCTGGATCATCCAAGAATAACGGCGAATTGCCATGGTTTGGCTCAGGTAGTATAATACCCGAATTTGAAAAAGTGGCTTTTGGTTTCGATCATGATGGTCAGATATCTGAACCTTTCCAGAGTTCTTTTGGCTGGCATATTGTTAAACGTTTAGGGAGGAAAGAGATCGGTTCTTTCGATGAAATGCTACCAGACATTAAGAAGAAGGTATTTTCAGATATGCGAAATACAATATCTGTGGAGAGGATGATTGCTAAAGCAAAAGTTGAAAACAATTTTAAAGAGGATACTATTAACTTAAAACAAGTTGATATAGTTGTAGATTCTAGTATATACAAAGGCACTTGGAAACCATTTGGGTTAAATGAGAATAAAGTTTTATTTGTAATTGCTAATCAAAAACATGATCAGGACGAATTCTGTAGATTCTTAGTTAGTTACCAACAAAACGGTACCAAAGGCTCAATACATTCCATTGTAAGAAAAGCTTACAATGATTGGGTGAATCAAACTATTTACAATTATCAGCAATCTGTTTTAGAACAAAAATTCCCTGAATTCAAATATTTGATGCAAGAATATCATGATGGTATTTTGCTCTTTAATATCAGCGATATAAAGGTGTGGTCAAAAGCATCAAATGATAGTTTGGGTCTTGAGAATTTTTATCAAAAGAATAAGGATAATTATAAATGGGGTGAGAGAGTTCACTATGCTACATATTCCTGTGCGGATGAAAAAATTCTTGCAAAAGTTAGCAAATTAGCAGCTAACCGAAAAGACAAAGGAATGAAACCAGTCGATGTGGTTAGTAAATTTAATAAAGGGCAAACCAAAGTAAATATTAATTATTTGATAGTAAACCCGGATGATAAGGAAATTCTGGGTTACGAATCATGGAAGGGTGGTATATCAACCATTGCTAGCAAGGGTGGTGAATTTATTTTTAATGAAATACTAAATGTAACAACCGGAGATATCAAATCCTTAATTGATTGTAAGGGACAAACTATATCTGACTACCAACAATTACTTGAGGAGGAATGGTTAAAAGTCTTGCACCAAAAGTATGCTGTTGAAATTAATCAAGAAGCAATTAATCAACTTGTCAAAAATTTAGAGAAATAGTAGCCTTTTAAAACTAAAAGAGATGAGTCTAAAAGCGGAGAATTTTTTCAAGATATTTCTATTTGCAATTATTATACTGATGGTTTCATGTTTTAATCGGAACGGCAAAGAGCAGAAACCTTTGGCAGTTGTATACGATAAATATTTATATAAATCGGATGTAACAGATGTTGTCCCTAAGGGGCTAACAAAAGGGGATAGTATTAAAATTTTGAACGCATATGTTGATCAGTGGATTAGACATAATATTATGCTAAAATTGTCAGAAGAGAACCTGAAAGAAGAGCAAAAAAATGTTACAAAACAGCTTGAGGATTATCGCTCATCACTTTTGATCTTTAAATATGAACAGGAGTTTGTACTGCAAAAACTTGATACAGCTGTTTCATCCGAAGAGGTTAAATCATTTTATTACAATAATATATCAAACTTTTTAGTAGATGAAACAATTGTTAAGGCTCTTTTTATCAAGTTAAGAAAAGACACACCCTATTCGAATAAGATAAAAGAACTTTATAAATCTAATCGGGAAGAAGATATTAAAATGCTTGATAATCTTGCATATCAAGTAGCTGAAAAGTATGATTACTTTGGCGATAAATGGTTGCCCTTTAATGTTCTCCAACGACAATTTCCTTACCCGCTTGAAAATCAAGATACTTATCTTAGGAATAATCGTAGTATAGAGTTGGAGGATGGTAATTTTTTATACCTAATAAGCGTTCGTGAGGTAATGTTTAAAGGGCAAACTTCCCCATTAGATTATGAACTTGCAAATATTAAAAGTGTAATTCTTAACAAACGAAAACAAAAACTTATAAACGATTTGGAAAACAACATTTATAATGATGCTTTAGATCACAAGAAATTTCAAATATTCTTATAGCGAAAATATCTGAGATTGACATGAATATTCATTAAGCATAGTTTCAAGGAATGAGTCTTAATCATAAAACGATTTCTTACTTTTCTCACGAAATGAGGTTTATTGTTGAAACTCGTTTAAATTTTTAGAATCATTAGTACGTACGTAACCAATTAGTAATCAAATTTAATTTTGTTTGGATGAAAAATATTAATAGTTTAATTAAAAGGACAGTTTTTTTATCTCTGTTTATTCTATCTGTTGCGGGGAACGCTTTCCCTCAAGGGGTAATTGATCAGGTCATTGCTGTAGTTGGAGGGGATATGATTTTGAGTTCAGACGTTGAGCAGGAGGTAATGCGCATGAAAATGGAAGGAAACCTACCCGAAGGCGATGCAAAGTGTGATATTCTTGAAGGACTTTTAATTCAAAAACTCTTATTACACCAGTCCAAAATAGATAGTCTTGCTCCAAATGAAGCCGCAGTAGAAGGAGAGATTGATAGAAGACTAAAATATTTTGTTAATCAAATTGGCTCCGAAAAAGCATTAGAAAATTATTTTAAAAAAACAATATTTGAAATAAAAGATGATTTGCGCGAAGTTATTCGGGAACAACAACTAACCCAGCAAATGAGGCAGAAAATAGTTGAAAAGGTAGTTGTATCACCATCCGAGATAAAAAAATTCTTTAAAACAATACCAACAGATAGTTTACCTGTAATCCCAGAGCAATTTAAGTTGCAAGAAATATCACTTTATCCACCATCTTCTTCTGAAGCAAAATTTCGGGTAAAGGAAAAATTACTCGATTTAAGAAGTCGAATTCTTAAGGGTGAGAGATTTACTATGCTTGCAATAGCGTATTCGGAAGATCTTGCATCTGCAAAAAAAGGAGGTGAACTTGGATTCCGCTCACGTGATGAGTTAGTAAAAAACTTTGCAGATGTTGCATTCAATCTTGCAGAGGGTCAGGTTAGTCAAATTGTTGAGACGGAATATGGGTTTCATATAATTCAGATGATTGAAAAGCGAAATAATCAGGTAAATGTTAGGCATATACTTTTAAAACCATCGTTTACTTCAGATATGTTAGTTGAAGCCCAGAATAAACTTGATAGTATTGCGAAATTAATTAAACTTGATAGCTTAACTTTTGAGAAGGCTTGTTTGAAATTCTCAGAAGATAAGAAGTCAAAGTTGAATGGTGGTTATATAGTAAACCCAAATACTAATACACAGTATTTTGAAAAAGAGCAGCTTCAACCTTCGGACTATTATGTTATAAAAGAACTAAAAAAAGGTGAAACCAGTACTCCTTTTGAATCACGTGATGAAAACGCAAATGTGATATTCAAAATTATCAAATTAAAAGAAATAATACTATCACATAAAGCCAACCTTAATGACGATTATGATGTTATTCAACGCTTGACTAAGCAGAGCGTAGAGCATGATAAATTCATGAATTGGGTTAAAGAGAAACAAAAAACAACATATATAAAGATAGATCCCTCCTATAAGGGTTGTAAATTTAAATCCGATGGATGGGTAAAATAACCCATTAACACTGGTTGCATATTCCGTAATGAAATTAACTAAAAACTATAATTTAGAGTTTATAGCAACTATTTTGCTATCTTTTTTGTCGTTCTGTTCCTTTGCTCAAAAGGATAAAGTTATTCAGGTTAATGCTGAATCGATGAAAAACCTTATCCGTAATGAACAACAGGTTGTGCGATATTTGGGTAATGTCAACATCCAGCATCAGGGAACAACCATGACATGTGATAGTGCTTATCTCGTACGAAAAGCAAACAACCTCGAGGCTTACGGTGATGTAATTGTGACGAAAGAGGGGGCAAAGCTATTTGGCGATTATTTATATTACGATGGTAATACTTCAGTGGGTAAAATTACTGGTAAAGAGGTGAAACTTATACAGAAAGACGCTAAACTTGTTACCGATATCATATACTTTAATACAAAGGATAATTCTGCATACTATAATACATTCGGAGTATTAACAACAGAGGAAAATAAATTAGTAAGCCAAAGAGGTTACTATTATTCTAAGGTAAAAAAATATTACTTTTCTGGAAATGTTAAGATGGAGGGAAAGGATGGTCGTTTATATACAGATTCCCTCGAGTATAGCACTCAAGATGAACTTGCATATTTTTATGGACCAACAAGAATATATAATAAGGATAGTTATGTTTATTGCGAAAAAGGTTGGTATGATCGAAAAAACGACAAGTCGAATTTTTTCAATAATGCTTTTATTATTAATGGGGTACAAAAATTATACGGTCAAGATATCTTTTACGATAAAAAAAATGGATATTCTAAAATCGTGGGAAACGTTGCAATTGTTGATACTACCCAAAAAGTAACTGTTTATGGGGATAGGGCTTTCTTCAACGATAAGACGAAAGAGGCAGAAGTTACCGAAAAGCCTTTATTACTTATGATTTCGGATGGAGATACTCTTTTCTTAAGGACAAATAAATTTCTTATTAACTCATTTCGAGATGCAACTTTACCCGATTCAACCTTTAGAATTATCAAAGCGCTCGGTGCTGTGAGATTTTATAAAAAGGATATTCAAGGACTTTGTGATTCTCTTCTTTATAATACAAAAGATTCAACAATTAGTATGTTTGTAGACCCAGTACTTTGGAATGATAATAACCAAATAACAGCCAATTTCATCAAGGCATTTTCTACAGTTGGGAATAAAATAAAAAGAATGGATTTTGAAGGGGCAGCATTTTTTACTCAGCAGGAAGAAAAAATACAATTTAATCAGATTAAGGGTAAAACAATGATTGCTCACTTCAATGATGGAAAGATTGCAAAACTGGATGTTAATGGAAATGCCGAAGCGGTTCGATTTTTTAGAGATGAGGGGGCAATTGCTGCGGTTAACAAATCGGAAAGTTCTGATTTAGTTGTTTTGTTAAAAAACAATCAGATATCAAAAATATCATTAAAAATTAAACCATTGTCAGTTTTTTATCCAATAGAAAAAGTAAATTATGAAGAGATTACTCTTAAAGGATTTCACTGGCTCAATGATACTAGACCCCAAAATAAATTTGATATAATCCCTAAAGGACTAGATTTGGTTTTAACGGATTCGAAACCTGAGTTCAAAAAGGATATTATTCAATAGTGCGTCATATAAAAACGCACGGTGCAACTGAAAAATATTAAAAAAATAGTTTTATCGTTTAATATTATGAATAATAGTGCGTTAGTAAAATGTAAACTCTAAATTGCTAATCTGCTCCAATACAACTTGTATGCAAGTATTGTTAGTTTTATTGACATAATCGGCCCTTTTTTATCGATAAAATAAGTGACTTTTACAATTCCTGGCATTGTATTAATATGCGCACGTTCCAGTCGTAATATTTTGAATTATAATGTATTGATTTAATATATCATATCTTGCTGAGTAAATTGAAATCCTAAGAGTGTAAGTAAATCAATCATCATTCTACTTGAATTATCTTATGAAAAAGTGAAAATTATGCGGAAATCATTTAAGGGAAATTAAATGACTCATTTGAAATAACAATCACTTTTATATTTATACAATAATCACACAATTAATTATTTAATGTACAATTGAATTTTTATTGTAGTGTTTTCATTAAACATATTTTGAATTAAAGTAAAAATCTTTACGATTTATGGGTATAATAGACAAAATTGGTCATTTTTTTTAGACGATTCTTTCTAATAGACAAAATTGGTGCTGTTTATTTTTCTCTTTTTGATCTAGTATCAATTTCTAATCCGATCTTTGCCTATCGAGCTAAACGGAAATAGGCTCT